>CAXTUE010000548.1:0-3425 GCA_964247355.1 uncultured Ktedonobacteraceae bacterium
ATTCCTACGGTCGCCACCTTCTATAATTCAACACTTGGCACCTTCCTTCCGAAGATACCTACCCCTGACGCCTATCTTGTCGATATGGGCATTTTTGTTTCTCTCCTCGCGCTTGTCATGTACTGGTTTATTACGTCGCGTACCGCCTTTGGCTACGAAGTACGCGTCATTGGACAAAACCCAAAAGCGGCTCGCTATGCTGGTATTCCCATCCGGCAAAGACTCTTTCAGGTAATGGCACTCGCGGGAGCGTTCTCTGGCCTTGCAGGTGCATTAATTGTGATGGGTCAATTTCCCTATCATCTTATCGCTAGCACATTCGCCATAGATTCGACCGGCTTTGACGCTATCGGTGTCGCACTGCTGGGACGAACAACAGCAATCGGCGTCTTGTTCGGCTCGCTCTTGTTCGGCGGTTTGCGGCAAGGCGGAACATTCATGCAGGCAGACGCAGGCATACCAGGAGATTTAGTCTACCTCATTCAGGCTCTCGTCCTGTTTAGCATAGCCGCAGAATTTTTGCCCACTCTACAACGTTCCCTACCGAGTTGGGCGCGCCTCAAAGGTCGTCCTTCTATCGTCCCCAGCATTACAGGCTCGACTGAGGCTGCATCCGCGCTCGTCGATACTACTCCATCAACAAGCAACACAAGTGAGGCCAGCGCAACACAAAGTACCTCTGTTGCTGTCGCTGAACGCACTACTGAAGAGCATGATACGCTCTCTGACTATCGAGAACTGCCGCTACGCAAGAGCGAGGAGGAAAAATAGTGTTTTTACAAGTTCTTTTACGCGTCCTTACCTCCAGTGACCTGTGGGCCGCGACGCTACAATTTGGCGCGTTATTGCTCTTGCCAGCACTCGGCGGCGTGATCTCCGAGCGCAGCGGTGTCGTCAATATCGCGATGGAGGGTATGACCCTTACAGGTGCGTATGCGGGTGCTCTCACAGCATTAGCAACACACAATGTTCTCGCCGGTGTTATTGGCGGGATCATCGCGGGCGGCTTAATGGCACTTGTTCATGCCATTGTCTCCATCAACTTTAAAGCGGATCAAGTTGTGAGTGGCATCGCTATCAACATTGCCGCACTTGGCTTGACCGACTATTTACTCACAATTCAAACACATGGACAGGGCGTCCCATCACTGAGGCCAGAACTACGTATCCCAGCCATCGCCCTCGGACCACTCGCCAACATTCCCTTTATCGGACCCGTCCTCTTCCAGCAAAACATCATCTTCTACGTGGCAATCGTCATTCTGCTGGGCATTCAATTTCTGCTGTTCCGCACCAACATTGGCCTACGTATTCGCGCCGTTGGTGAGCAGCCACAGGCCGCAGACACCGCAGGCGTCAATGTACGGCTGGTCCGCTATCTCTGCGTCATCGGGAGCGGCCTCCTTTCAGGCTTAGCGGGTGCCTTCTTATCTCAGGGCATTGCCGGTATCTTTAACACGAATATGACAGCCGGTGTCGGCTACATCGCGCTGGCCGCTATGATCTTTGGCAAATACACACCACTGGGTACGGCAGCGGCATGTCTCGTCTTTGGACTTGGTGAGGCCCTCAGCCCGCGTCTACAGGATACAGGTATTTCACCCAACCTCCTCAGCACCCTGCCCTACATTTTAACACTGGTCGCCCTTGTCGGTCTCGTCGGACGCACCGTCGCCCCCGCCGCCGACGGTATTCCCTACGAACCCGGAACAGAGTAGGGACCGATTTATCACGTCCTCCTCGGCAATTGTAATGCTAAGAGAACGTAATAATGGACATGAACAACGTACTACGGGGTGTGATGTATCACACCCCGTAAAAGGAAACATAAACTCATGCAAGAAAGCACTCTAGTCAAGCCAATCGAGGAACCCGCCGTTCCCTTCGCCGTCGAAATGCGCGACATTACGAAGGCATGGCCCGGCGTCGTTGCCAATGACCACGTTACCCTCACGGTCCGCAAGGGCGAAATACACGCGCTGGTAGGCGAGAATGGCGCGGGCAAATCAACGCTCATGAACATCCTCTACGGCATGATTCGGCCCGATAGCGGCGAGATTCTCATTAACGGAAAACCGGCCTCCATTACAGGACCACGCGACGCCATTCACCTCGGCATCGGCATGGTCCACCAGCACTTCATGCTTATTCCGCCACTTACCGTTGCCGAAAACATTGTGCTTGGTCGCGAACCCGGTGGTCTCAGTTCACCCTTCAATTTTCGCAAGGCACGTGCCGACATCCTCGCGCTCAGCAAACAATATGGTCTGCCCATCGAGCCAGATACGCGTATCGAACGCCTCTCGGTCGGCCTACAGCAACGCGTCGAAATCCTCAAGGTCCTGTACCGAGGTGCCGACATCCTCATTATGGATGAACCGACAGGAGTACTGACGCCCCAGGAAACCTTTGAACTGTTCTCGGTGCTGCGCGGCCTTGTGGCGCAGGGCAAAACGATCATCTTCATCACGCACAAGCTACGCGAGGTATTGGAGCTGACCGACAATATTACGGTGCTGCGGCGTGGCAAAAATGCTGGTACGCTTATAACGCATGAGACCAACCAGACCGAGATCGCGCGTATGATGGTGGGGCGCGAAGTGTTGCTCCGTGTTAACAAAACACCGGCCAAGCCAGGTCCCGTCGTGCTCCATGTCGAGGGCTTACAAGCGCAGGATGATCGCGGCCTTGAAATTCTGCACGGCGTTAGTTTAGATGTACATGCAGGCGAAATTCTCGGCATCGCTGGTGTCGAGGGCAACGGTCAAACCGAATTGGTCGAGGTGCTGAGCGGGATGCGTAAAGCGACTGGCGGCACCGTTAGCATCACACCAACCGAGGCGGGCCGCGTCAACACCGCCAGCAACATCACAAACATGGATGCGCGTGGAGTGCGACAGGCCGGTATGTCACATATACCGGAGGACCGGCGTGGCAGTGGCCTTGTACTGGCGGAGTCGATTGAGGACAACACGATTCTAGGACGCCAACGTTCGCGCCAGTTCTCGTGGCGTGGCTTTGTACTGATGCTCAGAAATATCGCGACCTGGGCCAAACGTCTCGTCACCGAATTCGATATACGCACACCCTCAATCGAGGTACCGGCACGCGCCCTCTCCGGCGGCAACCAGCAAAAAATCATTATCGCACGTGAGTTCGCTACCGACCCCGTAACCCTCATCGCCGCCCAACCTACACGAGGCGTCGATATCGGCGCAATCGAATTTATACACCGCCGCCTGATCGAGCAACGCGACGCGGGCAAAGCTGTCCTGCTCATCTCCGCCGAACTTGACGAAATCCGCTCGCTCTCCGACCGTATCGCCGTCATGTACGAAGGCAAAATCGTCGATATCGTCGGACCAGAGGCCACCGAGGAACAATTAGGCGTGTTGATGACGGGAGGGCATTTATAGACAATGAAT
>CAXTUE010000549.1:0-3394 GCA_964247355.1 uncultured Ktedonobacteraceae bacterium
TGTAGTAGAGGTTGTCCCCTTGTGAGCGTCCGTTGCTATTGTTTGTCAGCTTTGCCTGCCGGAAGAATCGCGTTGACAGTAGTGCCACAAACGACACACTGACCCTTAAGGGCGGGCTTGCCGTTCTTCATAGTTACGCGTTGTGCGTCCTTTAACTCGTTTTTCTTTTTGCATTTGACGCAATAGTAAACATCAGCCACGATTTATGCTCCTTACGTTTTGTTAAAAAATGAATGTATTTCCACCATTGGGATACATCGCGTGGGTCAGATAGACCTGATAGCCCTGCTCCTGCAATCGTTGTCGCGCGGAAGAGGCACGAGCCAGTTCGGAGAAGGGCGCGAAAAGCGTTGGACCACTGCCAGAGAGACGCACAAGCGAAGCACCTACCTGTAGCATGTCCTCGCGCGCCTGCAAAACTTCGGGGTAGTGTTCCAATACTCCGCGCTCAAGGCTATTATGCATGTCTTCTGGAAAGAGTTCCCCCTTTGCTAGTAATACTGCGTAAACCGCTCTAGTGTGTACACCATCAGTATAATCGCTGGTCGGCAGGTTGCGGAAAATAGTTGCCGTTGAGACACTAATGGCGGGTTTTACCAGTAAGAGCCAGCGCATAGAGGAGGGCCAATATGCGGGTAGCGGTGTGAGAATTTCTCCGCGTCCCTTACAGAGTGCCAGACCTTCGGTGAGAAAGAACGGTACGTCAGAGCCAAGCGATGCGGCGAGCATCAACATATCCTCTGCTGTGAGTGGAAGGTGCCACCAGTGTCGGAGAGCAAGCAATACAGCGGGGCATTACTACTACCACCACCTAGACCAGCAGCGATGGGAATACGCTTATCCAACTCGATATGCACACCTTGCGGTAACGAGAGATGTTGACGCACTGCCTGTGCCGCGCGTACAGCAAGATTATCGTCACTCTCTAGCTCCGCTTGCGTACTGGCGATGCTTACACGGTCTTCACCCAGCAGGGTCAGGCAAATGGTGTCGTATAGGTCAACCATTTGCATGATTGTAGCAAGTTCGTGGTAGCCATCCGCGCGTTTCCCTAACACATCAAGTGTCACATTAATCTTCGCGTATGACCGCACAAAACATGTCGTACCTTGCACGGATACGCCGGAGAATTGCTGTTCATTCCTCATGCGTGCATTGTGCCTACAATGCTGCAGTTTGTCAAGCACAACCAGATCAACATTTCGATAAGATCGGTGCAATCTGCTTGTAGCCTATGCTCCCTTATAGCTCTAGCAGTAGCCCATTAATACCGATTTGTAGCAGACGAACGTGGAGCCTATGGTATACTAAGTAAAACATGTATATAAATGTATCGCAGTATTTTCCTGTGATTCAGTTTTCACATAGTTTTTGGTAGACAGGTAAAATGGATATAACCGTTGCATATTTTCATTCACTGCTTCGTTCAGATGTGGTGAAGCAAGATTTCGAGCAGATTCGGGCAGTGGGAGCGAACAGTATCGTCTATGCGATTCATGAACAAGAGGAGCCACGTTGGTCACGCGATCTTGAGCGTGGCTTCCAACAGGCCCATGATGCTGGATTAAAGGTGCACCTAAGTATGGGATGCTATGGCAACTTATTTGCTGGGCCAGCACTCATGCCAAGCTGGTATACATTTCATCATCCTCAATCACGTGTTAAAGATCGACACGGCAGATATCATGATATTTCTTGCTTCAACCATGAGTCTTTTCGATCCTGGTTCTTTAAAGAAATTGAGCATTATTTAACCAAGTATCCCATCGACGGTATCTTGATCGATGAGCCGCGTGGCCCCGATATTACCTGTTTTTGCTCGGTCTGCCGAGCACTCTGCCCTGATGTCGCCGACTTACCGCGCTTTCGACGGCGCTCGATGATTGACTTTCTCGGCGAACTCTGCGCTGTCGTCAAGCGAGTGGATACGCACAAAAAGACGAGCATTGTCCTGTTGCCGCAGGACCTTGGTCAGATTGACGAACTAGCAATGTTGCCACACCTTGATACGCTTGGTTGCCACCTGTTCTGGCAACTCCTTGATGAAGAGGTCACGATGCTCGATGTATGGGGACAAACAGTTGTTGAAGCTGCCCAAAAGCATCAGAAGCGCAGTCAACTCTGGTTACAAAATTTTAGTCTTGATGAACAGGGCGAACAGGCACTGGAGCCATCGTTCACGCGTGTGCTCAATGCTGACCCAGACGAGGTAGCGTGCTATTACTACTGGCGCAATAACATCGATCCTACACATGTCTGGCAAACCACAAAAAAGCTATTGCGCCGTATTCCGCGTCGTCAACTCTACTGGCAATCAACTTCGCCCAGTATTCCAGTGCCACAAAAAGAAGCTTGACATACATGACAAAGTTTTGCTGGGTCATGTATGTCAAGCTTCTTTTTGTCCTATTTGCGAAGGCCAGGAGTTTCGTCCTTTTCTTCGTGATGAACATTTTGTAGAAGTTCGTGCAAAGCCTGAATCTGTGTACGTGTTGTCTCCTCGGCATTGTTCGCCGTGAAGATAAACGCTTGTACGCCGAGTGTGAGCAACGTGTAGGCGTCGGCTTCATCGAGGTCGGCCTGAACGTTGATGAGAGCTGGAAAGCGCACCGCTTCTCGTACCGCGCGGTATTGCAACACCTCTTCGATACTCAAGCTTCCGCTATTCGTCATCCCGAAGTCTAGAACTACGCCAGAGATGTCATCAAACGCGGTCAGATTGCGGATGAAGAGAGGATACATATCGCCCTGACGCATCGGGACCGTAACCACAATCTCAAGGTCCTTGACCTCAAGTGCTAGTAAACGAGCGGGGGCGTCAAGCGGCAATACAATATACTGAATGCCAGCATCCTTGAGTTGTGTCAGGCTCTCTCGGTCCAGTTTTTCATATCCACTTGTGATATGTACGCCTGTTACAACATTTGCGTTGACCGACTTTGAGGACTCGATTTCCTGCTGGAGTGTCTCAAGGAAACTGCTGTTGTTGCCATTCCATGAAAAGAGTAAGCCATCGGCTCCAGCTTTGAGAAGAGCTTCGGAACTGCCTGCTGTAATTGTGGGTAACTCAACAACGAGTGAAGCCGCTCGTGGCTTAAACTCGCCCTTGTTCTTGCCTAGAAAGCCTATACCGCCGCCGCTCTGTGCCCGACGCGCCTGTAAGAACATATCGCTTAATTTCGCCATTTCTGGTACCTATCTCCTTATTATTGTTAGCGCGAAGTGTGGAACTACTCTACTGCGCTGATAGTGTCTTTTTATGCGTTCTGCGAGGTAAACGGAATAGCCTTATTATACCACGAGAAGTCATCTTTATGAAAATATTACACAAGATATGTGTGCTCAACAGCATAAATGTATCGCAAATATTATGTCAAGTGTATATATTCTACAC
>CAXTUE010000550.1:0-3394 GCA_964247355.1 uncultured Ktedonobacteraceae bacterium
GGGGCGGAACGCGTCGTCCTTGCCCTACATGAAATTTTCCCTGATGCTCCTATCTACACATCTATATATGATCCAGAGCGTGTTGATCCTGCATTTCAGAAAATGGATATTCGCACTACATTCATGCAAAAATTTCCTGGTGTCACAAAGCATCACCAGCCGTATTTACCGTTTTATCCATTCGCGATGGAGAGCCTCGACTTGCGCGGCTACGACCTTGTTTTAAGTAGTTCGAGTGCTTTTGGTAAGGGAGTTATTACGCGACCTGAGACGCTCCACATCTGCTATTGTCACACGCCCATGCGCTGGTGCTGGAACTATGATGAGTATGTGGAGCGCGAGCAACTGGGCGGGACAGCAAAACGGGTTCTGCCATTTCTCATTACGGGGTTACGTATATGGGATCAGACAAGCGCAATGCGTGTCGACCACTTTATCGCAAATTCGCCGGTAGTTGCGGAACGCATACAGAAGTATTATCGACGTGACGCGGTTGTCATTCCTCCACCTGTCGAGGCTGAGCGTTTTCCCTTTGATCCAACCATTCAACCGGAAGACTATTTTCTCACGTTGGGCCGGTTAGTTCCATATAAGCGTGTAGACCTTGCTATCGAGGCGTGTAATCGGTTACACTTGCCACTGGTTGTCATTGGGAGTGGGCGCGATACGGACCGGCTGAAGCAGCTTGCCGGTCCAACGATCCGTTTTATGGGTCGTCTTCCAGATGAAGCGGTGCTACACTATTTCGCACATTGTCGTGCGTTCCTGTCTTTGAACGAAGAGGATTTTGGTATTACGCCTTTAGAGGCACAAGCGTCTGGACGGCCTGTTGTTGCTTATGGAGCGGGTGGCGCGCTTACTTCGGTTGTTGATGGTGTTACCGGCACATTTTTTCGGGAGCAGACGGTTGACAGCCTGACAGAGGTGCTGGCTTCATTCGATGAAAAGACTTATGATTCTACTGCTATTCGTAATCACGCACTTGAGTTTGATATGCCCCGTTTCAAACGCCGCATTCTGCAATTTGTAGAGGCAAAATTGAGCGAGGGCAAGACAAACACTACTTCTCTATTCAGTAATTTGGTACATTAAAAAATATTTTCTCTCTGGGAAAGGGTTGTATACCGTGGAACTTCGGGCTTATTGGTCGGTTATTCTGCGACGCATCTGGGTTATCGCCCTCATTGTAACAATCGTCGCGCTCTATTCTGGTTATCAATATTATAAAATTCGTAAGACACCAGGGGCACTCCATGTGTACTCATCAAGTGTCACACTCCTAATTGGTCTACAGGCACCAAACAAAATTACAAGCAATTATGGTGATTATGTCTCAGTCTCTGAATCTATTGCAGAAGGCTTCACTACCGGGCCAGCAATCACCTCGGCCAAGTTTGCACAGCAGGTGTACACTCAGATAAACGCGGATATGCCTCAGATTACACAGAAGTTTGGGGCGCATCCAGACCTCGGCGATCTAGCTAATCCGGGAGCAGCAGTGGGAGCCATTAAGGGATCGATATCGGCGTCGCGCGCTCATAGTCTTGTGACGGTCGCCGCATCGTGGAATACTCCTGCCGGTGCGTGGGCTATTGCTAATGCAATTGGAGAAGTGAGCACAGCCCATATCAACGAATATGCTGATTATGTAGTTTCGGTTGACGCGACCGCAACTCCTGCGACAGTCCCCAACCGTCCAATCGTGGCGGCTAAAGTTATTCTTCCGGCTGCGGATGCAGCAACACTAGCAGGGTCGCAAGCAAACAAACCTTTACTCCTGCTGGTATTGGTGCTTGTTGCACTGCTTATTGGTATCGCGCTGGCATTTCTGATTGAGTACCTGGACGACCGCATTCGTAAGACAGATGACGTTGTGCAACTTTTACAGCTTCCAATCTATGGTGAAGTGCCACCTGCTCCATCACCTGGAAATGTCAAACAGCTTAAAACACGTACCGCAGCATAATATATTCAATACATCACTGCATGAGGAGCCTTTTTGTGAGTATTCCTTTCCAGGAGCAGGTGACACTGCTTACTGACTATGATACAGATTCAACTTTTAGCGTCGCTTATCAGAAGTTGTACGCGAATATTAGCTTTGCATGGAACCGCGAACATGTACGCCAGCAGACGATACTGCTTGCCTCTCCAACGCCATATGCTGGACAGGCAACCGTTCCGGCAAATGTGGCGATTGTGGCTGCGCAAAGCGGCACACCAACCATTTTGGTAGACGCGAATGTACATGTGCCAACACTAGAACAACGCTTTGGATTGAGTAAGAATATTGGCCTAAGCGATATTTTGACGCAAAAGGTGCCGACATCAATCGCTACGGTCCTCAGTGATACTTTTGTGCCGAACCTGCGTCTGCTGAGCGCGGGAACGGCACCACTACAAGAGATCAGTATGCTCTTCTCAACGCGTTTTCACGCGCTCGTCAACGACCTTTGCACGTTTCTAGCCGAGACGGAGCGCGAACCTGGCATCATTCTCTTCAATAGTCCGGCAGTGCTAGCGAGTTCAGAGGCTGCATTGATTAGTGATGCGGTCAATGAAACGTTTCTCACGATTATCTCTGGTCGTACAACGCGTCGACAGGCGAAACAGGCCCAGGAGCAACTACGGCATACTCACGGCACCTTAGCTGGTGTGATTATGCTTGATGTGTAGAAAGAGATTATGGCATGCAAGAAAGACCTGGACGTGGAGGAGAGTCGGAGGACGATTCATATAGCAAACGCATGGCCGCACTCAATGGGTTGAACGGTACAGGAAAGCATCGTACACCTCCTCAACGTCCTCGTGGTATGACGCGCGTCGAGCAACCGCCGCAGACTCCGCGCGTAGCTCGTCCGCAGAGAAAGCCACCGAAGAGATTAGGGCGCGGGCTACTCATTCTAATTGGCATACTCCTATTATGTACGCTCGGTGCCTGTCTGTTTGGCTATTCTCTTGGTTCCAATTTTCTCGCGGGTCTTGGCGCGAGTTCTGGTGCTGCTGCGACCACAAATGACTTTCTCTCTTCGGTTGTGAAACGCGATTATGAGGGTGCGTACAAAGACCTGGGTGGAACGGTCACGCTACAGATGACATTAGAGCAATTCGTGAATGCGGCACAGCATGATGATGTATGCTATGGTCCTATGAAGACATATACAGAGGTGCCTAATAGCGTGGTCACGCAAGGAAATACGCAAAGCTATGCGTATACCATAACGCGCGGAAAAATTGCTGCATCTTATCGATTGCGTCTAACACTGCAACAAGATATAGAGGCGTCCAACGTTTGGAAAGTGACCAGTTACGGGGGTGATCTAGGTCCACCGGTACCGTGTGGTGGATAGGGGCAAGCCCGCAGATACTAAGATAAAAGAAGCACTTATATTAA
>CAXTUE010000551.1:0-3390 GCA_964247355.1 uncultured Ktedonobacteraceae bacterium
CTTACGGAAGCGCCGCAAGCATTACATTCTATGAGTATCCTTGATCCAGAGATCGCTGGTATGTATGAAGAAAATTTGAAATTAGCTTGGAGTCTGTACTATACTTACAGCGCACAACTGGCTTCAAACACTCTAACAGAACGTATAAACCATCTTTCAACAAGAGTTACTCAAGCCACAGGGATTGCTCAGGACCAACTTCTCGCTTTGAAATGTCGCTTCTTACAGCTAGATGCAGTAGGTGCTCGAGATCGTCTTTCATTTGACTATTCTCTCAAAACGAGCAAAGAGGCTATTATGATAGCTGAACACTTAGGAAATGTCGAATTGCTTGCTGCAACCTTGTTTCGTAGAGCAAGAACTTATATGATGGTAAATCTCTACGATCTAGCGGTGAAAGATTTGGAACGAGCACTCCCATGCGCGAAGCGCTCGCGCGATCCATTACGTTCTTATGTAAAAATCTGTCTAGCAGAAGCATACTCTCTTCAATCAGCAAACGATCCAATTGTGCAGAAGCATGTGCGTACCTTGCTTGACGAGGTTGGTCGCACCCTTCGGACCCAAAGTGTTCTGGAAGATGACGGAAGTTACACGCGGGTTGACATTGCTGGATGGTCAATGGAGTGCGCGAACATTTATGGCCGTTTGGGAAAGAACTACCTCGAACGAGCCCGTGATGCGTTAGATATTGCACGCGATGAACTTGGTCCACAGTGGACCAGATGGCAGGGTAATCTTGAGATTGCAGACGCTAACCTTTCTCTTTTGGAGCGAGATGTAAGTGGTTGCTGTGCTCATATTCAAATAGCTTTACCCGTCGTTATTGGAACTGGTTCAAAGAGTAATACTAAGAAAATAGTGGACGTTTATGATAAACTTGATAATAAGTATTCAGGGCACTCTGATGTGCAAGAAATAAGAAATAGACTTGATGAGTTGGGATTGAAAAAAAGGGGGGCGTAAGACATGTCACAATCTACAGATGTTCTTATTATTGGCGGTGGCATTATCGGTAGCGCAATAGCGTATTATTTAAGTCAGGAGGGAGCGGAGACCGTTGTTATTGATCAAGGAACGATAGGGGCACAAGCTTCGAGTGCAGCTGTTGGGCTGATTGCTCCTCTTCGTCCATTTTCTAAAAGCGATGATCCCTATACCAAGCTTCTGCTAGCTAGCCTTGCTCTATTTCCTGACATTGCGAATGAATTGGAAAGTATTAGTGGTATAGATATCGAGTTTCAATATACAGGCACGATTCGGGAGGTGAGTCTTGCAAAATTGGAAGCAACTAAGAAGTGGCTACGAACCTGGGCTACTTCTGACTCTCTCGAAGTCGAGTGGCTTTCAGGCGCACAAGCATGTCAGCGAGAAGCTAGTTTGCATGTAGGATTGGAAGCTGCGCTCTATGCTCCTAAAGAAGGTCAGGTAAACGCTGTACAGTACACTCGTGCATTTTCAGAAGCGGCTAGGTTGAAAGGAGCAACCTTTCTAAGTAATCGTGCAATTGTTGATGTACATCATTCCCAAGGACGAGCCTTGAGCGTTTCTACTATGCAGGGAGAGACGATATTGTGTGGGCATATTGTGATTGCTGCTGGAGCTTGGTCTGGTATATGCAGCGAATGGCTAGGATGTACCCTACCGATTCGACCTCGACGTGGTCAGGTTCTTTCGTTGCGTCCATGTAATAAGTCATTGCAACATATTCTCTTTGCTAATGGAATATATTTGGCACCAAAACGCAATGGAACAATTCTTGTGGGTGCAACTTCAGATGAGGTGGGCTTTGATACGTCTGTGACAGCTGAAGGGCTGTTATGGTTACTGACGAAGGCAATAGATGCCGTTCCTACGCTTAAACAGGCAAGGGTTGTGGGATACTGGGCTGGCCTTCGTCCCAAAACACCAGATTCAAGGCCGCTATTGGGGATTGTTCCAGGTTGGAAAAACGTTACCGTTGCTACTGGGCACAATGGTTTTGGAATTACCCTAAGTGCAATAACTGGTAGGATGATAGCGCATGATGTGCTATCAGGAGAAGTGACAGAGGCTATTCGTTCATTTGGACCTAGTCGCTTTCAATTGGTGGGTAGCCAAAAGCAACAAGAAAAAATGCACCCAATAACTACGATGTTGATTTAAGTCTTAAAATTGATATACCGGAAATTATTCACTAAGATAAAATTATCATATCTAACCTCTTTCGCACACTCAATTCATACATTGCTTTTGTACAAACTTCCGATAACTGTTACTTGGCAGTTGTAGGAAAGACTGTGGATTCCTACTTTTAATTTTCACATCTCTTCTTCTTAGGATTATAGTAGTCAACATACCGCTTGGAATATGCCCAAAGTCGTATTAGGCATCGCACTTAATCAGCTGCATGTATTCATGAAAAAGCATGTGGCACTCCTGACAGAGCACCACCAAATCCTAGTCTTTTTATACCCTCATCGTTCATATGTTCTATAGTGAATCTCTAAACTAACATCGATGCATAGCATACCAGACATCGGAAATCCACCTGTTTCAATTTCTTCCTACGTCGCTTCTTCTGGCAGTTCGTGTTGGACACCAAACTTTATCCAGCGCGGGGTATCCTCCATTTATACGCTCCATCGTTTTCTCTCTAGCTTAGAATAAGAGCAGGTGAAGCAAAGTATAAGTTGCTTATATATAAGTAGCTGGACCTTTTACCCAAAGCTTGCTTCAATACGTAGTTGAAATCAGTTCGGCGCGAACGCTTTCTTTACGAAACGTATTACCCGTATGCCAAGCTCAGGAACATGCCAATTGAGCGTCAGTTCTGGCGTGGATCGCAGTAATCCGATGGTTGAATACCCGAAGTGGTCTGCACATCCAAGTGTCCGTTGAAATGCATGTACTAGCGGTTTTTGAATGCTGTACTCGCTGCCGTCGTAAGTTGTAAAGAGATACATATCTTTACTAGTTGGATGCCAGCGTAGTGAGTGGTCACCCACTAAGAGCAGATCTTTCAAGGACGTCTGATCTGGGGCCATGTTGCCGAATGCTTCGTTCACGATCGTCGCAACCCGGTTGGTCACGAGATGTCGCCCAGGTTCTTTTTGCACACGGGAAAGGGCTTCTGCAAAGTGTTTTCTCAGCTCTTGAGAATTCTGCTCTGGAGTACACGATAAGACATTGCATGCCGCCATCTGTCTGGCTTGAGAGGGCGGTATGCCCTCGCTGCGTTTTGCTGTGTACACCTGAAGATCGACGATGTATATACTGCTTCCCGGCTCTCCACCATCAGGCTTAGTAATTCTTTTTGTCACGCTCTTACTCCTGTTGAACCGTGTTCTCTGAACTTTTCCGTTTTGAATTTTCTCAATGTTACTGCGCTCTTTTTTCCCTCGTTTGTAG
>CAXTUE010000552.1:0-3382 GCA_964247355.1 uncultured Ktedonobacteraceae bacterium
GGCAAAGAGACCGCTCTGGGTTTGGCACGTATGGGGGCAACCGTCGTTCTTGTTGCTCGCGATGCAATGAAAGCGAAAGAGACGCAACGCGAGATTACGCGACAGAGTGGCAACGAGCAGATTGACATACTGCTTGCCGACCTCTCGTCGCAGCAAGAGGTGCGTAAACTCGCCGGCGAATTTAAGGCAAAGTATTCGCAACTACATGTGCTGGTCAACAATGCAGGTGCCGTCTTCTCAAAACGCCACACAACGGTTGACGGCCTGGAAATGACCTTCGCACTCGACCATCTAGCCTACTTCCTGCTGACCGACTTGTTACTCGATACGATTAAGGCCAGCGCACCCGCACGTATCATCAACATCAGTTCACAGGCACAAGGCGCTGGCAAGATCGACTTTGACGATCTACAGGGCGCAAAAAACTACGGTTTCTTCGGCTTCAAAGCCTACAGTCAAGCAAAGCTGGCGAACGTCATGTTCACCTACGAACTGGCGCGACGCTTACAAGGAACCGGCGTAACGGTAAACGCGGTCGGCCCCGGACCCGTCTCAACCAACTTTGGTGTGAGCAACAAGGGCTTCTTTGGTACTCTCACCAAGCTCGCCATGCGCGGTGCTAAAACATCCGCCGATGCCGCTAAAACCGCCATCTGGCTCGCCTCGGACCCCGCACTACAAAACGAGACCGGCAAATTCTACTACGAAGAGCACGAGCTACATTCCTCCAAACTCTCGCACAACGTTGCCACTCAAAAACGTCTATGGGAAGTCAGCGAAGAATTGACAAAGGCTCCTGTAACAGCATAGAAAACAAAAACGCGTGCAATGGGTGTCCATTGCACGCGTTTTTGTTTTCTATAATCTTTCTTTCCCCCTCCTCAAAACATCCTGGGCGGTTACTTGCTGGTCGGAGCCTGCGGGTCCTTTGGATTCATCGGGAAATGCGCGTAGAGGGTCCTGCGTAGAGGGTTCACCAGTCACTTGATTATATCCGACCTCAACCATCTGTTCGGATCGAAGAGCGTTGATCGGGCGCTGTCCCGGCGGTGGCGGAGTAGCATGCGGACCGGGCTTGGATGTAGGCCACTGCGGAAAAATTGGCTTCATGCCCTGCTGCACCTCACGGGTGACATCGGGCGTCCCCTCCTGCACGGCTCGCTGCTCGTCCTGCCTCTGGCTCTGTTGCGCGACCGTCTGCTCATCCTGCCTCTGGCTCTTTCGCGGAACTGTCTGCTCGTTTCGCGTTGGATTCGTTGGTGTGCTCATAAAAAATAATTCCTCCTACAAATAATTACGTCGTAGTAAAGCTAATTACGTCGTAGTAAAGCAAAATGTGTACTCATCTCAGAAATGTCCGATAGATAGATATAGGACGACGGTTTAATACTACGAACAGTTCAATTATATTGTACACCTTTCTATCCACATTTCGTAGGGACCAGATTGATCGCGTCCGAGGCCGATTTATCGGCTATAGGTGAAACAAGAGGCCGATTCAGCAACCATAGGAACAATAAATGGTATATAGCCGATAAATCGGTCTCGGACGCCGTAAACGTGGTCCCCACGAAAATCATCAATTGATTTTTAAGATACTAGAGGAGTTTTATGAAAGTACTAATAACTGGAGCTACCGGCCTGTTGGGTAGCCACCTTATACAACGATTGCAAGAACGTGGCGAGGATATTCGGGCGCTGGTGTTACCAGTCGAAAACGCAAGCAAGTTGACGGCACAGGGCGTCGAGGTTGTGCGCGGCGATATCACGGACGCCAGCACACTGGGACCCGCCGTTCAAGATATCGAGCTAGTCTTCCATCTAGCAGGTATGATGGGCGTACACCGTCCAATGTCTGACTATCGTCTCGTCAACGTCACCGGCTCCGAGAATCTCTATAGAGCAGCACAACGAGCCGGAGTGCGTCGCTTCGTGCATACCAGTTCGCATACCGTCTACGGTCTGGGCTATGGGCGCTTTATGACGGAGAACGATCCCCTGCGCCCAAACCTCGATCCCTATCCACAGACAAAGGCCGAGGGCGACCGCTTGATTCGCCGCCTGATGCTCGATAGCACGATGGAGACGGTCATTCTGCGCCCCGGCACCTTCTTTGGTCCCTACGACCACCTGCACTTCGGACGCATGGCCCAGAAGACCAAAGACGGCAAAGCACTGCTGGTCGGACGTGGCAACAACGCGCTCCCCTTCTGCTACGTCACTGATGTCGTCGACGGCTTTATGCTAGGCGCGTACCACAAAAACGCACCCGGCAACGTCTACAACATCACCAACGATCAGCCCTTGACACAAAAAGAGATGTACAACGCCATTGCCGATGCCGTAGGTGGCAAACATCCAGTAATTCACCTGCCGTACCTGCCAATCTACTACGGCAGCATCGTAGCAGAACGCATCGTCGCCCCACTCACGCACACCAAACCCGTCGTCACTGAGCTAGGTGCCTTGATGTTCGGCTCCGACAACCGTCACAGCGTCGAGAAAGCCCGTCGCGAACTCGGCTTCGAGCCAAAGGTCCTCCTACGCGAAGGCATCAAACTGGCCGCCGAATGGTTTAACGCCGGTGGCATGGCTCAACCAGCCGTCACACAAGCAAGCCAGAACGCGCCACTCGCGGGTGCGCTACGGTAGGAACATTTCTTAAAGAAGAACTCTTCACTCATGACAGGCAAGCTTTCTTGCCTGTCATGAGTGAAGAGTCTTTCTTAGAAATCTGTCCCACTGTCTAAAGTCTTGCTATAAGTCATTCTTCAGTTTTCTGTTAATTCATAGTAAGCCCTTGTGGCTAGTTGTTCTTTATACAGAATACAAAATACAGAATACAAATTTTTGATCGTTCTTATATTTCCGGCTTTACTCCTACTACAAGAAAAACTGTGCGTGCAAGGAAAAATCTTTTCATTTTATCACGCTGTTCAAGTTCCTTAAGCCATTCTATAACCTCCTTTTCAGATAAGAAGTTTGCTTCTTGTATCCCTTTTACTATATTTTGTAACCATCTTTGATATGCTATCAAATAGTCGGTCACCACAAACGTCATGGGAACTATGGTAGTATTGATTAACCCAAATTCTTGAAATAAGCCTGGTAATTGATGACCAATAGAACCGTTTATTGCTGTATCAGAAAAAAAGTTCAAGATTTTACGGGTTATAGCGAGGTTAGACGAGTCAATTACCCAAGTTCCTAGATCGCCAGCAGGAATAGCAACTCGTCCGCTAGGTCGTGTCACACGAATCATTTCTCTCAATATCTGCTGTGGATTGTCAGCTATTTCAAATAGGCCAATTGCATAGCATCCATTAAATGAACTATCATCAAAAGGAAGGTAAAGCGCGTTACCTATGTGGTACTCTAGTGG
>CAXTUE010000553.1:0-3359 GCA_964247355.1 uncultured Ktedonobacteraceae bacterium
CCCCCTTTGTGCTCTCTTCGAGCAGACGCCGACGTGCCGTACATCTTCCCTTCAAGAGAAAAACAAAGAAGAATATCTTCTTGCGCCTGACGAAAGCTGTAGTCATAATGGAAAGCGCAAGTATGTCATGGTGCAGCTTCTCCTCCAAATCGGTCTACGTTTGAATGAGTGCAGTCAGCTGATGCTCTGTGACATCTCTGATGGGGAACGCAGCAGGCGGGTGATCGTTCGCTCCAGCAAAGGAAACAAAGCGCGTACTGTGCCGCTAGGTCTCTGACTCTAGCGGTCTATCTGGCTCCGCATCGGGAATTTTTGGAGAAAACATGTCGCGACCCATTTACACGCAGTTATATGGTACGTCGTATCGTTTCGTCAAAAATACACCGATAGGCCAGTACAAGCGTCTACCTGGGAAGCCCAGGCAAAGTCCAGCGCATAATCTGCTGGACCGACTTACCCAACGTAAGTGGGATGTTCTGCGCTTCCTGCTTGATTTCACAGTGCCCTTTGATAACAATCAAGCCGAGCGCGACCTGCGCATGATCAAGGTGCAACAAAAGATCTCAGGCTGCTTCCGCACAGAAGAAGGGATCGTGCGCTTTTGTCGCCTGCGCAGCTATCTCTCAACTCTACGCAAGCAGAAGCTGCCAGTGTTTGCTGCCTTGAAACAGGCCATGATTGGTCATCCAGTATTTACAGCTTTTTAAACCCCTTCTGAATAGTTACTATATAGTTACTATTTTGGCAAGCATCTTAGTCTACCCTCTAAAATGCTCTCTTCCCTTTGAGCAAGAAGGGGAAAATGGGAGCCAGAGATGTCGTAACCCCTTATGCACTCAGCCTTACCGTCATCATGCTCGCATTGGGGTGTGCCATGAGGCGTAGGCTTTAAGGCTCCTCACAAGACAGCAAAAAAGCATGAATTTCTGATGTGCGAACCAGAGCTATCCCCTTCACTCTCATAGCTGGTTTCCGATGCCCTGGTAAAGCTCCTACGCACATCAGAGATGCAGAGACCATTCCCTTCAACAATGGCCCCTGCAAGCTTAGCGGAATCTATCGGGGAAATTCTGTCGGGACCCCATTCAGAAGAATAGCTCCTTGGACTTTCTACGACGACAGGTGCTGACCGCTCGCAATGTCACTTCGCATCCTATCGTTGACTTTTGCTATGCGGGACTGAATTATCAGGTCGAGCATCACTTGTTTCCAAGTATGCCGCGTAAGAACTTAAAAGAGGCACAGCGCATCATTAAAGCCTACTGTGAGCAACATTCGATTGTCTACTGTGAGACAACGGTGCTTCAGTCGTACCGCGAAATTTTGTCTTTCTTACATTCGATTGGTACCCAATTGCGTTAAAGGCGTCAACAATGTTCAGAATTAGGAAGAACACTCGCCTATCATCCTCGCGCATCCTTTTTCTTAAGGAAGTAGGCGATAAGCCCACCAAGCACAAAGATGGTCAGTATCAGGAAAAACCAGCACAGGAACAGGTGGAACACCGCTGCTGGTAGACTCACCTGAGAATACAACGTGCCCTGAAAGGAGAAGTCATCGGAACCAATCAAGTCCCCATGAATACCGACGCTTGACCCCATGGCCGCCATTGCCCAGCGCGCGGGAAAGAAGGCACCCAGGAATTGAAGCAAGGGATTGTCTAGCTTGAAGATAATGCCTGAAAAGATTACCTGTGGAATAAGCACTAACGGCACAATGCTCATTGCACGGTCGTTATTGGGTACAAGGGCTGAGACGGTGAGGCCGAGCATCAAGCCCGCAAGCGAGGTCAAGGCCATCGTCACATAGACTTCAAAAAATGGTAGCAAGAAAGTAGAGTGCGCGAATGATGCTTTGACGCTGACCAAAAAGGTGAGTACAAAGCTTTGCGCTAGACAGAGCACACCAAGCACTACAATCTTTGAAAACATATAGGGCGTTATGCCTAGATTGACGGTTCGTTCACGTTTGTAGATGGGTGCCTCTTTGACGATTTCGCGTGCCCCATTGATACACCCAAACATGACGGCGGCAAAGGCCATGATGAAGAGTGTCGTTTCTGCGTTGCCACCACCGGCTTTTTCCGCACTCGCCATCACTGCCGCAACACCTCCATGCTCCTGTGCATATTGCTGGCCCTGCTCACCTTGTAACAGACTATAGAGTTCATCACAATTGTTGTAATTCACCGCTTGACCAGAGATGATCGTAGTATGCGGTGGACAAAACAACAAACTGTTGGAGTTACTACCAACTCTGAATGCCATCGGATTTGTCAATAAAAGCAGGATAATACCGATAACGGGTGCTTGCAACAGCAAAATCAGCAGGTTGCCCACATCGTTTCTAAGCAGTTCCAGGTAGCGTGCTGAGAGCAAACCAAATTGCTTCCAGGGATTACCGCGTTTCGGTTGCTTGACGGTAGCTGCTACCGCATGAGCGAGATGAGGCATACGCACGGTCTCCCGACGCAGTGGCGCATCTACATATTTCATAAAATCGGGCGATTGCCGGAAACGCGCCTCGGCATCCTGTGGAATCGTCGATTTATCGTCGGGCGGCTCCAGCGCACTGTAGATTTCGGCGAAATCGCTCTTGCCGAAGTAGGCTTTGGCCTCATCGGGCGGCCCAAAATAGGCAAGGCGTCCACCACGACACAGGAAACACACGAAGTCGCAGGATTTGATATTATTGGTGGCATGCGTGACCAGCACAATCGTACGACCACGGTCCGCCAGTGTGCGTAGCAACTGCATCATCTTACGATCGAGTCCTGGGTCAAGCCCAGATGTCGGCTCATCCAGGAAGAAGATGTTCGGGTCCGCCAGCAGTTCGAGCGCGATAGAGACGCGTTTGCGCTGTCCACCTGAGAGCTTGCTGACCAGGACCTTGCGCCTGAAGGTCATGTCGACATCGCTGAGCACCTCGTCGATGCGTTGCTTAATCTGTTGCTCCGTCGTGTCGCTTGGTAAACGAAGTTTTGCTGCGTAATAGAGGGCACGTTCTACGGTCAGGTCGCGATGCACAATATCGTCCTGTGGTACATAGCCTAACTGTGTACTGAACGAGGCCAGATTTTTGTAGTAGTCCTGCCCGTTGTAGAGCACCGTACCCTGTTGCGCGGGTCGTAGACCATTCAAGGCATCCATCAGCGTAGATTTGCCCGCGCCAGAGCCGCCCACGAGTGCGACAAAACTGCGCGGCGGAATAGCGATAGAGATATCGTTGAGAATAATAGTTTTGCCATTGCCTACCGCTTTTGTGATGTTCAGGGCGTCGATACGGATACCGTCGCGCTCATCGTGCTGCGTCAGTTCCGTTCCTGTGTACGTCAGCTTGAATGGGCCGATGCGTATTTC
>CAXTUE010000554.1:0-3357 GCA_964247355.1 uncultured Ktedonobacteraceae bacterium
GCTCGTCGCATCGGTTGTGTGAGCGGGCAACGGACGTGATGAATGCGGTCCCTACGGGTATTTCTTCTCATGCATCGTCCTCTTTTGAAAAACCTACTGGTGAAAGCATTCCCCTTGCGGGTGCCTTGGTGCCTCTACCCCTGTCATGATGTTTGAAAGGAGAAGTTTGTGAACCCCGTCATCGCTACGATTATCTTTGGCCTTGCCGCGTCCCTGTTCTGGGGGAGCGGCGATTTTAGTGGAGGGCTGGCCTCGCGTCGTGACAATGCCTCCAGCGTTGTACTCGCGGCTTATGCTATTGGCTGCGTATTGCTCGTTATTCTAGCACTAATTTGGCGAGAAGCATTGCCAACACCACTTGATGTGCTATGGGGTGGGCTTTCAGGCATAGCTGGCGCGATAGGACTGATTGCATTCTACTCTGCGCTCTCAAAAGGACAGATGGGGATTATTGCGCCGGTTTCCGCCATTCTGACTGCCGGTATCCCCGTTATCTTTAGCGCGTATACGCAGGGACTTCCGAGTGTTCTTCAATTAGGCGGTTTTGTGCTAGCTCTCGTTGCAATAGCATTGATTTCGCGCCCCGAACGAACGAAAGGGCGCCCAAAGGGATTGGGATTAGCGTTGCTAGCCGGTTGCGGCTTTGGCTGCTTCTTTGTGTTGATCAGTCGCGTAAATCCTTCGGCAACCTTCTGGCCGTTAGCCATGGCACGTCTCACATCTGTAATTGTGCTACTCGTTATGATACGGGTACGACGACAGAAAATACTCCCGAAGAAGAGCATTACTATTTTAGTAATACTAGCAGGCGTACTAGACGCGCTTGGCAACCTGTTTTTCTTACTTGCAACTCATGTTGGTCGTCTTGATGTTGCCGCGATTTTATCCTCGCTCTATCCTGCCGCAACCGTCGTGTTGGCAGCGATTTTATTGCGTGAGCGGATGAATCGTATACAGTTGCTGGGTATTGTGTTCGCATTAATAGCTATTCCAATGATTTCGGCACGAGTATAGATACTGATTCGATATTAATACGTT
Source organism: uncultured Ktedonobacteraceae bacterium (assembly GCA_964247355.1). Taxonomy (GTDB): domain Bacteria; phylum Chloroflexota; class Ktedonobacteria; order Ktedonobacterales; family Ktedonobacteraceae; genus JBBQVS01. The sequence continues at coordinate 1,039 of CAXTUE010000554.1, forward strand.
TTGATAATAAGCAAGTATTCAAGCTTTACTTCTGCAATAAATGGTCAAGAGAGGATTTATTGTGATTCAGCAACATTCTATTCAAACACACAATGACACGCCACAAAATGTATATGCACAGGCAACGGCCTATCAATTAGGGATGCAAGGTACAACCTATAAGCCTTTGTTGCCCAACGCGCTGGCGGCTATCGGTATGATGGTGGGAGTGACTATCGCAGATATTCTTCTACTGTACATTCTTGTTGTAACAACAGGCTATCTTTTCTACATTTTGATTGCTATTCCCATTATAGCTGTCATCTACGGCATCTACGCCCTAATCGACGCCGATTTGCGCGTCTACCAGTTCGAGCACGGGCTGATTCGAGCAAAGGGTGAGCAAATGGACGTGATTCGCTGGGACTCAATCGCATACGTGATACAAAATGTGCGAAACAGAGGCTACTACTACGTTTGGGGAGGCGTTATCGCGGCAGCCCTCGCCAATCGTAATGGCACACCACATAGCGTCACAGTGCAGCGCAACGATGGTGCGGTATTCAAGTTTAATGACAGAATTCAGCATGTCGGAAAACTGATTCAGACGATTCAGACGGCGGTTATGCAGTTTCATATGCCACGAGCGATTGCAGCGTATAACGCTGGTAGTCCAGTGGTCTTTGGGCCGTTAACACTAAGCCAGCAGGGTTTAAGCAATGAACGCGAGTTAGTGCCGTGGAATGAGGTGCAAAGCGTCGATATCAAGCAGGGACAGGTGCTGGTGAAGCGCGTTGGCAAAACATTCAGGTGGGCCAATATCAATGTTGGCCAGATACCCAATGTGCTTGTCTTCATGAGCATGATAAATTACGCCCGTACGGGGCGTCCATATTAATCGTTGGACATACAAACTGCACTATGCAAGCCACAGTGCAGTTTGTATGTCCAACGATTACTATTAATTCCAGACGTCAAGAATATCCGCGGCACTCGCGGCATTGTTCGCGGGCGACAGGCCATACATATCTTCGAGCGTACGCAACACGCTGAAGTGGTTAATGCTAGTAGTGTTTGTACCAACCTGAACATGCTGTCCTACAAAGAGAGTCGCGACCTGGTTTGTCGCATCGCCTGTCTTTGTATCGTTCTCATCCCACGTAACGATGAGCAAGCTATTATTAGTTTTGGCCCATTGTGCATAGGCGTCCATGTTCTGCTGCAACCATGTATCCCCTTGCTGAATGGTGCCATCATGCATGTCGTTATTAAGGTTGGGAATAACAAAGGACACCGTTGGCAACGAGCTATATCCTGCCGTCGTAGCTGGAAAACTGCTGTAGGGCAGGTTAGTTGTCGGCCCATTCGTATCGCTAAAGTTTGCCCATGGAGAATGCTTACGAGCATAGCCCGTTGCCTTATTGGTGCAACTTGTATCGCCTGGTGCAGCTAAACCTTCGGAGTAGCCCGCGAAGGTATATTTCGCGCCGGTGAGTTGACCACCAAGATTGGGAGGAGCGTATGCCGAAGGATCGCAGGCGTCACCTATCACACCTTGATCTGAACCAGAGAACAGATCAAGATAATTTGGCTCACTTGGATGCGTAATAGCATGAGAGTTGCTAAACAACATGCCTTGTCCCGCAAGCGAGTTGATATAGGGCGCGGAGTTCGAGCCGACAATCTGAGAGTAGCCATGATTTTCCTCGACTACAATGACGACGTGATCGAAGCGTGGTAGTGATGATGACGTGGGAATTGTGCTAGGTGTAATGGTTGCAGTCGTGCCGGTGGTAACGCTGGGGCTTGGCGTCATCTCAGGAGTAACGGTTGTGCTGTCGAAGCCGTTGAAGAGTGGGCTGATGCTGGTAGTCGAAGACCGCATTGTAACGCCACTTGATGGCTGAAAGAAGCTTAACAGACCGCCAAAGAGTGCAAGTATGAGACCGAGGACACCCACCGATAAAAGTCCCCTTCTCAAAAGAGGACGCGAGGCGAAAAATCTCCTCATCCTACAAATCCTTCCTTTGCTCTTCTCTCATAAAGAGATTATAGAGCATCACTACAGAAAACAGGATATACAATAACAAAATCTGGCACATATCGCTACTAGATTAAACCTGTTTTTGCATAGTTTCCGTGGGGGGGGCGAGCGTTTTATTTTTTTTGTGTTTTTTATTAAAAAAAATAAAAAAAATATTGTAATATAGATCGCGGAGACAAAATTATCGGAAAAAATTAGAATTAAAATCTAGATTAAAGAGAATAAATTTTTTTTTTTAAAAAATTATCGCTATCGGTATTTATATATAAAAAATAATTAAATATTAAATTTATAAC
>CAXTUE010000555.1:0-3330 GCA_964247355.1 uncultured Ktedonobacteraceae bacterium
GGACGCATGGGCGACCCCACCGCAGAAATTTATCTTGGCAGCCCCGCCACCGCCGCCGCCACCGCCCTGAGCGGTCACATCGCCGCCCCACGCGAATATTTATAAATGGTACGCGTCTGATTCATCACCCACCGCACAACAAGAAAGGAACACAAACATCATGAGCCGAATCTGGATGCTAGGCGACAACATCAACACCGATGTAATCATCCCTGGCCGCTATAACGTGACAACCGACCGCGCACAACTCGCCAAATATTGCCTGTGCGAGATTCTACCCGACTTCGCGCAACAGGTACATCCGGGTGATGTCGTCATGGGTGGACACAACTTTGGCTGTGGCTCGTCACGCGAGCACGCACCCGCCTCGATACTCGCGTGTGGCGTACGCGTCGTCATTGCCCGTAGCTTTGCCCGTATCTTCTATCGCAACGCCATTAACATCGGTCTGCCTGTGCTGGTCTGTGAAGAAGCTGTGCTGGCAAGTCGCGACGGACAGCGCATCGAAGTTGACCTGAACACAGGCATCATCACCAATATCGACTTAGAGCAGACATTCCAGGCTGAACCGCTCACGCCCTTCATCGCGCGTATCGTGGCCGCAGGCGGAATCATCAATTACATTCAACAAGAAGGAACGCTACGATGAGCTTTACACATTTCGAGCGACGTTCCTCAGTGTCGCCACCAACCGTTTGCGTCATTCCAGGCGACGATGCCGCGCCAGAAGTGATGCGTCCAACCGTCGAAACCCTGCACTCTCTAGCACCTGATATACACTTTGTCGAAGCCGCCTGTGGCCGTGAGGCACAGGCGCGTTACGGCGATGCCTTTCCAGCAGAGACGCGCACTGCCATTGACACGGCGGATTGTACGCTTTTCGGAGCGAGTGGTGGTCCAAGCCGTCCTATTCTCTGGTATCTGCGCTGGGGCAAACATACCTACGTCAACATTCGTCCTGTGCGCTGGTATTCTGGATATGCCAGTCCCATGCGTCATCCAGAGCGTATCGACTACGTAATCGTGCGCGACAACCTTGAAGGCATGTACCCAACACGCGAAGGCGATATCTCAGAGCTAAGCGCGCTAACCAGCAGCATCTCATGGTGGCAGGCTCCTCCAACCGACAAAGTAGGAGCCTACGCCGTGCGCATCTCAACTGACGAGCAGATGCAGCGCGTCGCAATCTCTGCCTGTGAAATCGCACTACAACGGCAAGCACTCGGTTATCCTGGCATCGTCACGCTCGGCGCGAAATACTCCATTCAGCCTCGTACCGACGGCCGTTTTCGCACTATTGTTCGCGATACCGTGAAAGAATATAGCACATTAAGCTATCAAGAATACCTGATTGACGATTTAGGACGGCGCATGATCGCATCGCCCGAAACGCTCGACGTAGTAATCCTCTCCAACGAGCACGGCGACATTCTCGCCGATGTTGCCAGTGGCTGCATCGGTGGCCTTGGCCTCTCGCCCAGTGCCTGTTATGGTGAAGACTATGCCTACTTCGAGCCGGTCCACGGTTCGGCACCCGACCTCGTTGGCAAAGGCATAATTAACCCGACTGCTATGCTCTTGTCAGGTGCTATGATGCTTGATTATCTCGGCTACAACCAGCAAGCACAACAATTAAGAGAGGCGATTGCAAAGGTGTATCAGGAGGGAGAAACGTTGCCCGTAGATCAAGGCGGACGTGCAAGCACCCAGGAATTTGTAAATGCCATACAACGACGTTGCGCAACTGTACGGGTCTAATTCTATTACACCCCGTACCCACTACACCCCTCATAAGGATAGTGTACAATTGTAGGGGTCTGCATTCCATCACACCCGCGTCGCCCATCGCCATCGTTGCCAGGATTGATGAAACATTTCAACACTCCTCCAACATAGTGAATTGCCGATGCGGGTGTGATGGAATGCAGACCCCTACAGGCGTTCCAAATTATGCAAATGGAACTCATACCCCCATATCGCCACATCGCGCCACTCCCATTTCTTATTCACAATCTCCTCAAGTGTTGCCCCCCTATGCCAGTACTCGATTCCATACTTTGTTGCTCGATGCCCAATCACCACAATCGTCTTTCCATCATACTCTCACACCACATTACGCAAGAAAGCTCCAATGCGTTCCACAACCATCTGCAAACTCTCACCATGCGGAAATGGCTCCGTAACACGCTTCGGAAATTCCGCCTCGACCTGCTCGATTGGATATTGCGTCATATCGCCATAATCATATTCTCGCAAGCGAGCATCTGCTAAAAGAGGTATACTACGATTTGCAAAGGCAATGTGCGCCGTAGCGGTGGCGCGTTGCAGGTCGGACGAGAATACCGCATCAAGCATCTCTTTTGTATAATGCTGTCCAAGTTCCTGTGCTAGTTGACGACCAGCAGGAGAAAGAGGTACGTCGGCATGATCCGAAGCACGTTTTGCCTCATTATCAACGCTTGTCATGTGCGGCGAATAAAAAATCTTCAGCATGTGCCACCTTCTTTCTATGTGTGACGTACCACAAACAGCAGTATATTTCATAGAAGGGACACAGACAATGACAGAAGACATTCCGCAGACAACAGCGAGTTGGATCGACGTTTCGGTTCCGCTCTACACAGGTATGGCGCACTGGCCCGATAACCCGCCCGTCGAGATCGAATACGCTCTGAGCCTTGACCGTGGTGATGCCGCCAACGTCTCAAAGCTCTCAATGGGCGCACATACCGGCACACATATGGACGCTCCACTACACTTTCTCAAAGACGGTATCAGCATCGACCAGATGCCCCTTATCGCCACAATGGGTCGCGCCCGCGTCATCGAGATTAGCGATCTCCAATCGATCAAGCCCGCCGAACTAGAACCGCACAACATTCAACTGGGCGAACGCGTCCTCTTCAAAACCCTCAATTCGCAACGCGCATGGCAAGGCGACGAGTTCGACAAAGACTTTGTTTACATCTCTAAGGAAGCCGCCGTCTATCTCGCGAAACTGCAAATCCAAACCGTAGGCGTCGACTATCTCTCAGTCGGTGGCTTCTATAAAGATGGACAAGAAACGCATCACGCCCTACTCGGCGCAGGCATCTGGATTATCGAAGGTCTGAATCTGTCGCAGGTGCAAGCGGGCGAGTACGACCTGATTTGTCTGCCAATTAAAATGCGTGGACGCGAGGGCGCGCCTGCAAGAGCGGTTGTACGAGCTGTGAGTACGGCTAAATAAGAAGTGGGTATATTCTTATTGGGACCAGGGCACCCGCAAGGGGAATGCCCCCATAGGCGTTAACTTAAAGGATCAACAGAAACCAGGGCACCCGCAAGGGG
>CAXTUE010000556.1:0-3329 GCA_964247355.1 uncultured Ktedonobacteraceae bacterium
ATGGGAGGGGTGATTCCCCTTGCGGGCACCATGGTCCTTGCCACATAATTGCTAACAAGGACGCGATAAATTGATCCCTACAACACTACTCGTATCTTAACACCTCCAACGGGCGCACACGTACAGACCCCCATGCGACAAGGGCGGCGGTTAGCATCGCTAATGCTGCCGCTCCTGCGATAAGGGCTAGCGCGATAAAGCTGTTGACGCCAAATGCTGACTTGAACAGGAATGTACCAAGCAGACTCGTGACGATAGTTACCAGAACTACCGCAAGGAGTGCGCCAATACCCCCTACAAGCCCGTTTTCGATCAGGACTTCGCTGAGAATTGTGCCGCTTGTGTAGCCCACAGATTTCAGAATGCCAAGTTCGCGACGACGCTCCAGCATCGCGAGTGCTACCGCATTGGCGATGATGATGATACCTGCTAAGAGCGAGAGCGAGGCAATCGTCGTCAAGGTCAAGAGAATATCGTTCAGGAACTGGTTGACAACGTTGCCGATATTGGCAAGGTTGATCACAAAGGCATTTGGAACAGTATTGCCTATCTGATCAACAGCACTACCAACCTTCGCAGGGTCAACTTTCATGTAGAATACCGCTTGATTAAGTCCCGCCGGACTTAGAGCTTTTACTGTATCGGACGCTCCCAGGATGGGATACAGGTTCGAGCCAAGCGACTGCTGTTGATACGAGCCGACAATGGTCAACGTCTTTTCTGTCCTACGGTCGAGACTGGCGAACGTGATTGTGTCCCCGATCTTCAGTCGCAGAGGTTCATCCGCCAGCAACTGGTAGTTTACCAGGATATTGTTTGTGCCAGCGTCAGCAGGAGTGAGGTTACGCCCACTCCTGATCGTCAGGTTTTGCGTACTGGGCAACTGGTTGTTGCCGACATCATAGCCCTCGATACCGCTTAGGAAGTAGAGCGTACCGCCACGCCCTAGATTGGTTGGCGATGACTTTGAGTCATCCGGTGGCAAGAGTGTTAAAATGGGTTTGCCATTGACCGATATAGGCGCAAGCGTCGCAAGGTTTCTTTGCTGCGAGGCTGACAAGCCAGGAAGCGTATGCAACTTATCATGTAATGCAGCCGTATCGTTGCCCGATGTAATCGAGATCACATTGAAGTTTAGCGCACTCGCCAGGACGCCGTTGATTTTCTCGCGCAGGTCTTGCCCCAATACCAGGATCAGGCCAATCGTGAAAATGCCCACGAAGAGCGCAAGCATGGTGGTAGCTGTACGGGCGCGCGTTCGTCCGAGGTTACGCAGAGCCATCTTCGTGGTCGCCTTTGCGGGGCGTGGCAAGAACATGATAATCAGGCCCAGTAGCGATACCACGAACAACAGGACGCTGAGAGTCAGCGAGAGCCGATAGGTTAGAGCAGCAACGGCAAAGCCGATAACGACAAGACCAAGCAACCAGAAGTTGAACCGTTCCGGCACAGGCAATTTGCTCACCAGGAAGATTATCAGCACCAGGAACAAGCTCAATAAACCTAAGAAGATGAATGTGCCATAGACTGAGACTAAGCCTAAAAAGACATTATTATTCAGAATGACGATAGCTAACCCACAGAACAGTATCGACAGCACGATTAGCAAGCCAATGGTGAGCAGCACACTACCTGCCCCTGCACCTTCGGGTATATCGCGAATGACGTTCAACGGACGAATGTTTGCGGCTTGTACAATTGGCAGAAGACCAAAAATCAACGCTGTGACCAGACCAATCAGCACTCCACCGCCGATAGTAAGCGGGTCGAGCGTAAAGGGAATGTTCAAGCCAAAGGTCTGCTGCACGAGATTACGTACAAGATAGCTTACGCCCGTTGCGGCTGCCGAGCCAAGGACGCCACCAATCAGACCAAGCAGGCCAGCTTCAAGACCAAACAACAGGTAGAGGTCAAAGCGACGATAGCCCGTCGTTTTAAGCATAGCAATCTCGGTCTTACGACGCGATAGCAAGACCTGCATCGTGTTGACGATACCGATACCGCCAATCAGCAGTGCTAGCAGACCAGAAATCTCCAGGAAGTTTCTGATGTTATTGATTGAGTCCTGTTGCTGCTTTAACGCGCTGGCGGCGGTTTGCGCGGTTGAGATAGGAAACTTGCCCTGAATATCCTTTGCAACCGCATCGGCTTGCGCGGGCGTGCCTGTCGAGACATCAACCGTATCGTAGGTGACGGTCTCTTTTGGTGCCGCAGCTTTATAATCGTTGATGGAGATCAGCACGACACTGCCAGCTTGCGTCAACACGCCCGTTTCGGAGACAATGCCGACGATCTTCGCATGGATGGTGCGTCCACTTGCTTGTTGTGATGAGCCATGAATATCAAAGACATCGCCAACTTTTTTGTGATACTGACTGGCAAAAGGAGCCGTGACAATCACCGAATCATTCTTGAGCAAACCAGAGATTGTGCTATTGCTTGGATTTGTGAACGTTGGCGGCGTCACCACAGGATACGTTGCCGGGTCAACCGCACGCAACGTAAAACTCTGGCGCGTTGAGCTGTTCAGTGTCACGCGACCAGTGGCGTTGATGATAGGCGTATAGGCCGTAATCTTGTTGTTCGACTTCAGAGTGCTGAAGTAGGACAGGTCGTCCTGTGTAAACGGTTGATTTTGCGAGGTAACGGCGATATCGCCACCATTGGCGTCGCGTACATTGCTATTGAATGCTCCATTAATCATCAAGCCTACTAGCTGCAGAGCGACAATCGCCATCACACCTACGGCGACGCAGAAGATTGCCAGCAGTGTGCGTTGTCCGCCTCGGAACAGCGAACGCGCGGGATAGTTAAAGTACATCGAGGTTTTCATTACTGTGTGATTCTCCCACCGGTGTTGTCGATAGAGGCGATCAGACCATCGACGATACGAATAGCCCGATCTGCGTGACGCGCAACCTCCGGGTCATGTGTCGCGATGATAAATGTTTTGCCGGTGCGGTCGCGTAGGTCGGCAATCAGTTTCAGCACGTTCTCGCCGTTTTTAGCGTCGAGGTTGCCCGTTGGCTCATCGGCAATCACAAATGCAGGATCTGTTGCCAGTGAACGCGCGATAGCTACGCGCTGCTGCTCGCCGCCGGAAAGCTGGCTCGGACGATGCGAGAGGCGATGCGAAAGTCCAACGAGCGTCAATAACTCTTTTGCACGTGTCGAGGGCAATCCCTTATGCTTACCAACGTACAAAGGTACTTCGACATTCTCCTGTGCCGTCAGCGTCGGAATCAGGTTATATGCCTGGAAGACCATGCCGATTTTGTTGTTACGGACCGACGCCAGACGCCCCTCACCCATGCGCGTGATGTCTACTC
>CAXTUE010000557.1:0-321 GCA_964247355.1 uncultured Ktedonobacteraceae bacterium
ATCGTGTCTAACTGAGAGGCACCACCTGCTGTAACCGCATAGTAGAGTACAGCATACAACATACCGATGTTAAGTACCGCACCAGCAATTGGCGCAATCAACGTTCCAAAGACATTGCGTCCGACCACACCTGAGAAGGCGATCACACAGATGATGCAGGTCATACCATAGAGCACAAAGGTGCCGATGTTGGAGATCAGCGTGATTTGCGTCAGGTTGTTGACGTTCAGCACACCATACGAGCCGAGTACCGCCGAGATAACGGTCAGTACAATAACACCAACATGCGGTGTGCGGAAACGACCATGCAAGAAGCCGAAC
>CAXTUE010000557.1:331-3318 GCA_964247355.1 uncultured Ktedonobacteraceae bacterium
GCAATTCGGTATCTTTGCCCATTGCATAGGTTACACGTACACCTGTGTTGAGACAGGAGAGCGAGGTACCAACAAGCGCGATGACGACGGTTGCCGCCAGGATAACCGCGAACGCGACACCATTCCCGCCAAGCATTGCATCACCAATAATCTTCGCCATGTCGCCAATTGGAGCAGCTGAAGGCGTATTGGCCGCCGCGTCTAAACCTGTGTACACGGTTTTGCCAACAGTTGCTGTATAACCACTATTGATAAAGAAATTCGCGGCAAAGTACTCGAAGAAGTAGAAAATGACGGCCTGGATAACAAGCGAGAGAATAACACCACGCGGAATGTCACGGCCTGGATTCTTCGTCTCCGCCGCCAGTGCGGTCGCAGACTCGAAGCCTACAACCAGCAGAATCGCGATACTCACCTGGAAGATCAGTCCACTCATGTCGTGAGGCGTGATAACGCTTAGAGCACTCGGATGCACATAATGCACATTCGGATGCGTCGCACGGTACATAATGGCAAGCACAGAAAATATCACAAGTGACAAAATCTGAATGACATTGATGATGATGTTGGCAACCGTCGCACCCGACACACCAATGTAGGCAATACCACCAACAAGTGCCGCAAATAGGACGCAAACGATAACTTCTTGCCAGGGAGCACCAAAATCCGGGTTGAATGTCTGGACAATGTAGGTAATCACTAAGCCCATAAAGGCAACCATAATACCTGGATAAACCCAATAGTAGAGGTGCGAGGCCCAGCCAATGATGAATTTTGCCAGGCGTGCGAACTTAAAGTGACGATGCTCTTCTTTGTGTAGAATAGCAGCTTCCGCGAAGTAGTACGAACTGCCTGCGCCCGCTTCTGGATAGCGGCGGGCAAGTGCCGCATACGCAACTGCCGTCAACAGAGCAATGGCGGTCGCGACGAACACGGAGAACCACATGTTCAATGCAGAACTTGACGGTGATTGCAGTTGATACGTGGTCCAGAGGAATGCTCCCGGCGCAATCAAGGCCATTGCGTTAATCGTCACACCGGTGAGGCCAAGAGTTGGCACCATTTTGACTTCGGAGGATGCATCAGCAGCCATGTAGTAGTCCCTTCCTGTGTCTTGTACAAAAAGCATGTCAACACTTGCGGCACCGTTACCACACAGAAAGCACTCGCGGCTTTAGAGAGATAAGAGGAGAAAATGCTAACACTGCATTTCCTTGTTTCTATGTTGTACAAAGTATAAAGTCATATTGGTCAGTTTTCATATGGACAAAATGAAAGAAGGTTAGGAGCAAGTAATTGTGCAATATGCACAATTACTTGCTCCTAACCCACTACACAAATGTATATAAAGAGGAATAAACAGAAGAATTTACCTTTCAAATAGAGAAGGACATGTGCATAATAAACATCCAAACACTCTAAATTTTGACGCTTGCTTTCCTATACGTTACTGGTTTTACCACGTATGGAAATGGCTTTCTTACTATGTACGAGTGCAAGTACCGTGCCGAGAATGGGTGTTGTGCTGTGGTCATGAATTGCAAAAAGGTATTGATACCCATTTTTAAGAGATATCAGCAGATATGATACAATTGTCCCTGAAAGCACAAAGGCGTGTCGCTTGTTTGTTCCTTGTTTATTTTGAGAGAAGGACTACCTCTTTATGGCAGAACGACATGATCGCGCTGAAAAAGACGCTCCCTTACGACGCGATATTCACACGCTGGGCGATGCGCTGGGACTGGCAATAGGTAGACATGGTGGCGACATCATGTATGACACAGTTGAACAGTTGCGCAAGGCATGTAGACAACTTCGCGATACGAGTTTCAAGCTTAGTAAAGATAGCTCTAATGCACGGTTGAAAGATGAAATAGCTGAACTCGACAAAGAGATTACACGCATCGTACAAAACTGTAGCCTTGACACTGCTATTGGCGTTATCCGTGCCTTCACCGTCTATTTTCATCTCGTCAACACTGCCGAACAATATCACCGCATTCGTCGTCTCCGCATTCATCAATTGCAAGAAACATATATCCCTCCACGCGGCTCGCTTTCTGGACTGATTGCTTTTCTTCAACAAAATGATGTTGATGAACCTGCGGTCCAGCAACTGCTCGATTCACTCTCGATTGATCTTGTCTTTACCGCCCATCCTACCGAAGCCACAAGACGTAGCCTGATTACGAAGTCGCGCCGTATTACCGAATTACTAGAGGAGCGCGATTTCAAGCAAATGACGCCACGCCAGCAGACACAATGGCAACGCGAACTCGAAAGTATCGTCGCCCTGCTCTGGCGTACCGATGCTGTGCGACATGTGCGACCAACACCCGTTGACGAAATCAAAATGGGTATCTATTACCTCGATGAGGTACTGTACGATGCCTTGCCAGACCTCTATGAAGAATTTGAAGAGATACTACACACTGCTTTCCCCTCGGTACATGTACCGTCATTTCTACATATGGGATCATGGATAGGCGGCGATCAAGATGGCAACCCGTTTGTTGGGCCAGATACGCTACTGGAAGCGTTAACCCTGCAACGCACCTACATCATCGAACACTACCGTAACACCATCAAAAATCTCGCGCAGGAGTATTCGCAATCACTCAACCACTTACAAATCACGGATGAACTTCGACATTCATTGGAGCAGGACGCGCAACGTTTACCGGAGTATGAACGCGTCTTTGGGCCGCCAATGGCCCTGGAGCCATATCGCCACAAATTCTCCTTCATGTGGAACCGCCTCGAAGCAACCAAATCCTATCTTCCTCCACACAAAACAAACACATTCCTGCAGGCTCAAGCAGAATCAACAGAGAAGGAGGCATTAATCGTACCGTACGCCAACGCGGACGAACTCCTTGCTGATTTACACCTCGTACAGGCAAGTATGCTTTCCGATGCTGAAGAAGACCTTGCACATGGCCTGATCGCGAAATTGATACGACAGGTCGAGATCTTTGGTTTCCACT
>CAXTUE010000558.1:0-3316 GCA_964247355.1 uncultured Ktedonobacteraceae bacterium
TCTAAGATAGCCGAGCAAACTAGCAATGCCAATGCAACGGCAATGCAGCCTGTCTCGTTGCCACATCTGGTCGTCCTGGTTCATGATTATGTAGATGTGCGGCAACATCCGGCATTGACGCATGCGTTTAAGCTAGGTGAGCAACTTGGCGTCTCCGTCATCTATCTTGTCGCGCAACAGCAGGCAATTCCGGGCCAGTGCCGGGGCATTGTACGTCTTTCGGAAGAATGTGTGTTGACCTATGCAGGCATTGGTGTAGAGCGTGAGACGCTTGATGGTGTGCAGGCAGACAAGATACAACTTGACCATGCGCGACGCATCGCGCGAGCACTGAGCGCGATTTCTGTTGTGGGTGATGATGATGATGCCGCCGATATTCCAACGAATGTCCGGTTACTCGATCTTCTGGACATTCCGTTTGCCGATCAGGTCGATCCCGAAAAGTGGTGGGGCAATGGAAGTCAACCGCGTTTTGGCATGTTGCGCATTCCCATGGGGCGAAATGCCGATAGTATTATGTGGCTCGATCTCAACGACAACATGCATGGACCGCATGGTATTATCGCGGGTACAACGGGTGCTGGAAAAAGTGAGTTGCTCCAGTCGATTATTGTTGGGCTTGCGATAACCCATCACCCGCACTTAGTCAATTTTGTGCTTGTGGACTTCAAAGGTGGAGCGGCATTCAAGCCATTCGAGAAGATACCGCATACCGTTGGTATGGTGACGGACTTAAGCGGTAAACTCACTGAACGCGCACTAGTTGCGCTCAAAAGCGAGTTAAAGCGTCGAGAACATGTGTTAAGCGGCGCGAACGCGAAGAAAATCTCTGAGTATATAGCGATGCGAACGCAGAATCCAAAGGGCATGGAACCTTTGCCGCACCTGTTCATCATTATTGACGAGTTCGCGGAACTGGCGAAAGAGCATCCGACCTTTATGGAGGGACTGGTCAGTGTGGTGCAGAAGGGACGTAGCCTCGGCGTACACCTGATTCTAGCGACACAGAAGCCGACGGGTTCAGTCAATCCCAACATCTGGTCGAACCTCAAGTTCCGTATCTGTTTGCGCGTCGCGTCGCTGCAAGATAGCCGTGATATGCTTGGAAGGTCGGAGGCAGCATTGTTACCAAGCACCATTCCTGGTCGTGCCTACTTTCAGATTGGCTCCGAGGTCTTCGACTTGTTTCAGAGTGCGCGTATCTCCTTGCCTGCTCGCGTTGCCAATGAAGCTGCGTTAGCCGCGAAACAAGCGGCAACAAACAATGGCGAGATCATTGATCAGACGGTTCTAATGGACCTGATCGAGCCATATCAGGAGACGATAGGTCTGGAACTGTTCAAGCCGTGGCCCGCTCCTTTGCCGCACCGCATCAATCTGACAGAGGTCTACAAGCAGGTACGACGCATGGTGCCAGCGCAACCGGCAGAGAGCAAACAACCAACATATGGATGGTTAACCTGTCCAATGGGTATGATCGACTTGCCGATGGAGCAGCGACAGGAGCCGTGGATGCTCGATATGCCACGCAACGGTGGGCATGTACTTGTCGGTGGTGCCTCCGGCAGTGGGAAAAGTGTCTTTTTGCGTACGTTGATTACATCGCTTGCTCTGACACACACACCAACGCAGCTAAATCTCTATCTGATAGATTTTGGTGGACAAGCATTGCGCGTCTTCGAGAAACTTCCACATGTTGGTGGCGTCTTTAGCGAAAGTGATGCCGAATATATCAGTCGTCTTTTGCGCAAGCTTGAAGGCATCATCGAGGAGCGTAAGAAGTATTGTACTGCTAACCAGCTTGACGATTTTCTATCGTACCAACGCAGACGAGCTGAAAAGGGCAATTTGCCTGAGATGCCAGCCGTTGTGCTCGTCATCGACAAGTTTATTGATTTCAAGCAGGCGCACGAGAAGGAAATGGAGCATCTCCTGCTTATTGCGCGTCAGGGACGTACATACGGTGTGTATCTCGTGTTATCGGTGGACCGGCCCGTCTCTGTGCCGATGCAGTTGCTTAGCTTGTTTGAAGTGCGCATTGGCCTACGTTTAATTGAGTATACTGATTCGCTGATGTTGATTGGCAAGAATGACGCATCAACGCTCGACCCCGCCACGCCTGGACGTGGTTATAAACGTGGCAAAACACTTGAAGAGGTGCATGTCGCGTTGCCAGTACCAGGCGAGGACGATGACGAGCAAACGAGCCAGCTTGACCTGCTGGTGACGAGCTTTCTACAAGATGGGAAAGTGGCCAAGGCGACACAAGCTCCACCTATTCGTCTCTTACCAGAGTATGTGCGCGCCGACTACTTCTTGATGGACGCAGTTTCTGGTCGGGGGGTACAGGGAAACGTTGTGGAGAGCGTAGCTCCATCGCAAGCTGTTTCTATTCGGGTTGGTATGGAAGATTTCACGTTGCGCCCAATTGCGCTTGACCTGAACGCAGACACTCCACATGCGTTGATCGCTGGTGGCCCTGGTAGTGGACGTACCACAGTACTGCAGACATGTCTCTTGATGATGGCAACCCCTATAAATAGACATGCTCAGGTTATTCTGGTCGACTTCCGGCGTAGCTCCCGCCTGATGAAGCGTCTGCCCAATGTTTGCATGTATGCTGACACGGAGGAACGCTTGACTCAGGTCATGGAGAAACTCAAAGAAGAACTGCGCAAACGGAGTACACAGTTGCGCGAGGAACTGGAGCAGATGCAAGACGACCTCAATATGGTCCTTGGTGCTTCGATGACACCGCTTGTACTCGTGATTGACGACTACGACCAGTTGAGCGTTCTATCCAGGAATCCGTTCAACGATCTGAAGGAATTTATGCCCCAGGCGCGTGACCTACATTTTCACGTTATCATTGCTGGCCCACCAAATGATTTGATGCGTAGCGATCCATTGCTCACATCGGTACGTGCTACACGCCTTGGTATTGTGCTTGGAGGAGATCCCAGTGAACCCCAGGTGCTCGGCATACGTTTGAGTGATATGGCTCCTGGACGTGGATACCTCGTTAAACGTAACCAGAAGTACCTCGTTCAGCTCGCTCATCTCGCGCCCAGTGAAATTGTGCCGTGGGTCTACCGTCTCGCGCAATCTGGCCCTGTCAATGGACGCTCTGAACAGGCATCTACGCTATCAATTGCCTAATCCTCTCTAGGCACCGATTATGCTCGTTGGTAAAAGAATGTGGATACACCGACGTAGGGACGGCATTCGTCACGTCCGCCTGTTATGCTCGTTGGTAAAAGAACGTGGATCCGCCGACGTAGGGACCGCATTCATCACGTCCGCCTGTCAATGTAAG
>CAXTUE010000559.1:0-3311 GCA_964247355.1 uncultured Ktedonobacteraceae bacterium
TGCGGTCCCTACCAGAGATGCAAGAAGAGTCTCTCATGTAAACCAAAAAGCCCTGTGCTTGTGCTATATGCTCTTGACCTGCGCATGAACACTCCTTTATACTAAGATAAATGCAGAGAGGAGATAAGCATATGGCGATAGAGCATCAACGACGCATGACGGTTGAAGAATACTTTCAGCTCGAAGAGAACGACCCCGACACTCGCTACGAGTATATAGATGGCTACGTCTATGCTCTAGCTGGCGGAACTGCAAATCATGATATCATTAAATCAAATATCCACAGCATACTTCGGGAGCGTCTGCGCGGTAGTGAATGTCGTGTGTATAGCTCTGACATGAAAGTATATATGTCCGCAATTCTCTATTTTCATCCTGATATAACTGTTAGCTGCGATTCTCGTGATAGAGGAACAACCCTAGCAATTAACTCTCCTCGCCTTACCGTTGAAGTGCTTTCTCCAAGTACAGAACTTAAAGATAGAACCTGGAAGTTGAAAAATTATTCTGCTCACCCTACAATTGAAGAGTACGTTTTGGTGGATTCGCAATCTCTTAAAATAGAGATATATCATAAAGAAAACAACAAATGGATTTACGAAGCCTTTGAGGATTCAGGCGAAATTGTGCTAAACAGCTTAGATGTATCCTTCGCTCTTGCAGATGCTTATGTTGATGTCGAATTCAAGGAAGTATTGTGAAAGTTGTTGTTCGCTGGCGACCACTTGCATTATGGGGCATTGTGTTGCTCGCTCTACTGCTCCGCTTATATGGCCTCAACTGGGATTCGGGCAATAGCTTCCATCCCGACGAACGCCAGATCATGTTCCACGTAACCGTACTGGCATGGCCCATGAGCATGTCACAGTTTCTCGATCCTGTGCATTCGCCGCTCAACCCACACTTCTTTGCCTATGGCTCGTTTCCACTCTATCTATTGGCCTCGTTAGGCAATATCTTAACCCGTTTCTTCCCTGCACTGGGAACCTTCACCAATCTCACGCGCGTTCTCTCGGCACTATTCGATAGTGGTACAGTGCTTTTTACTGGACTCCTTGCCCTGAAAATAACGAATGATAGTACGCCAGGAAGACGATATTCCTGGAATGTTGCGCTCCTCGCCGCCGCTTTAGTTGCCTTTACACCCCTACAACTCCAACTCTCACATTTTTACGCCGTTGATACTCTGCTACTATTCTTTGTCATACTCACAACCTACGCATGCGTCTCTCTAATTGACACCGAAAAACCGATACGTTGGGCACTGCTCATCGGCCTCGGCTACGGCTTAGCCCTCGGCACCAAATCCAGTGCGGCCCCACTCGCTGTTCCTTTGCTCGTTGCAATAGTTTTACGCTGGCGTAGACAAGACTTTTTTACCTCGCTTACCTCCCTTCTTATCGCTAGTTTTTCTACCGTTATCGTGTTTCTTATAGTCGAACCCTACGTGCTTCTCGATATGCCAAACTTTATTCAGCAAGTATCCGATCAGGGCAATCTCGCTCGTGGCTTGCTCGACCTCCCCTATGTACGTCAGTTCGCGGGTACCGTTCCCTATCTCTACGAAGCGAAAAACATGTTTTTCTGGGGCATGGGCGTCACGCTTGGACTTGCTATCTGTGCTGGCATAGGGTGGATATGTTTCCAACTCTGGCGACATAAAGGGAATAACTTCAACGGCTGGCTCGTCGTATTATCCTGGATACTCGTCTATAGCATTCTCACAGGCAACTTCTACGTAAAATTCATGCGTTACATGTTGCCACTCTACCCTTTCCTGACTCTACTTGCCGCCTCGGTTCTCATAGCGTTTATGCGTTTTCCAGAGAACTACACATCAACAACGAGGGAAGATAGTAAAGCAAGCAGAGTACAAAGAAGTGCCAGTGTACTCCGTATCCTGAGCATAAGCGCGCTCGTTCTTGTGCTTGGCGGTACGCTTTTTCAAGGACTAGCTCTGCTCAACGTCTATAGCCAACCAAACACACGTATACAAGCCTCACGCTGGATATATCGCAATCTGCCGTCACATGCCGTACTTACCTACGAGCAATGGGATGACGCCCTACCAATCGCCGTCGATGGACACGACCCTGCTGAATTCACGCAACTCACCTATACAAACCTCGATGGTCAACCTACTACAGGGCTTGACCTCTACGGCGACGACACAATGGCAAAGGCTCAACTCTTATCGGGACTCCTGCCGAAGATCGACGCCATCACTATGCCAACCGACCGTCTCGATAAATCTATCCCTCGCCTACCAGACCGTTATCCCCTGACGATTCGCTACTACCAACTGCTCTTCAACGGTCAACTTGGCTTTCATCTCGCCGCCCAGTTTGAAAATCACCCAAACCTGCTCGGCACCACATTAAATGATAGTGGTGCCGATGAAAGCTACTCCGTCTTCGATCATCCCACTGCCCGTATCTTCGTCCGCGACAATCCATATCCCTACACTTCACAGCAATTGTTACAAAAACTGCTGGCAGGTGTCAAATTCCCGTAAGGTAGAATTATTGTGTTGCTATTCGCTTTCAAATTAATCCTTACATCCCTCCTGGTCGGTTTCGTGAGCCTTGCTGGACGCCGTTGGGGACCCGTTGTAAGTGGCTGGCTTGTCGGTTTACCGCTTACTTCAGGCCCTATCGCGCTCTTTCTTGCCCTTGCATTGGGCCGTTCATTTGCCTCGAATGCGGCACAGGGTACACTTACTGGCCTGCTCTCGGTTGCCGCCTTTTGCCTCACCTATAGCTGGCTCTCGTTTCGCCTGAACTGGCTAGCATGCATCCTCATAAGTTGGTCTGCGTTTTTTGTTGCAACCTTCTTTTTACAGTATCTTACAATTCCTTTGCTTGCGGCATTCATTCTCGTAATATCTGGCCTCGCGCTGACGCTAAAACTCATGCCCACAAACGTTGCTACCATTGCGACTGTAAAACCAGCCTCCTGGGACACTCCTCTACGTATGATTGTCGCGACCGCCTTTGTGCTTGCAATCACAGGTTTTGCCACTCTACTCGGCCCACGTCTAAGCGGTCTTCTTACTCCATTCCCGATTTACGCAACCATTTTGGCAGTTTTTACCCACTATGCACAAGGAGCAGCCTCTGCACGACGCCTACTACACGCCCTTATCGCTGGTGTCTTTTCCTTTGCTGTCTTCTTTCTCGTCATTGCGGCCCTCATCGTGCCTCTTGGTATCGCGCTTTCTTTCATCCTTGCGACCCTCTCCGCTTTACTGCTACACGGTGTTTCGCTATACTTGCTAAGAAAGAGCACATCAGTCGTACAAATTTAAGAAA
>CAXTUE010000560.1:0-2605 GCA_964247355.1 uncultured Ktedonobacteraceae bacterium
CTCCCTCACTTTGTACATAAATGACAGGAGCATTACGTTGTTGAGCAACTTGATAGGCAGCCATTACCATAGTTTTTGTACCACCTGTTAAGTTGAAAAGCAACGATTGTGGCTCCGATAACATTAGTTTTTCAAGCCCTTCCTTAAGCGAATTTATTATAATAGAAATATTATAAGCCTCTGTTTTTAGCTCATGAACCTTGACATCTTTTTGAAGGACAACTTTTAGACGCTCATACTCCTGCTGTGTTCTTTCCGTATAAACAAACACGACATCACTTGGATGGTAATGCCGTACTGGAAGAAAGTTTGGTACTGTTTGTTCTCCTACCAATACTATCATTGTCGTCATGAAAACTTACTCCTTGCTTGTCTCTTAACCTGAACTACAAATCTCTTGTCGCACTGATGCGTGCTTGTGAGTTGTTTTTGAACCACTGTTGAGTGGGGTAGGCGTACTCGACGCTCTCGTCGGGTGGCCATTGCCAGATGCGGGCGAGGTGTTGTAGCGATGGACGTTGGCTAAAAGCTTGCCACGCCGTATGTACTGCTTCGTCATGTGAAGCGAATTTTTCGTCGAGCAGATTGGTAAGTGCTGGGTTATCGTCATTGTCTTCATAGGTCGTGATACCACGACTTTTGCCAAAGTTTTTGTAACGTGAAGCGTAATCGACGAGTTGCAGTTTCGTGATCGCAAGCGAGACGGTACCTAGACCCATTGGTTTGCCGTAGCCGATTTTGTGGCGCATCCCCTGTTGTAGTTGAATTGCCAGTAATAGGGCAGCGAGTTCGTCTGCTTCAAGATTTGTGAAGTCGAGCATAAAAATCTGTGCCACTTGCTAGCGGTTCAATGTGCTGATTGCGATATTTGCCTGTGTCGCGTATCGCTAACAGGCGTCTTTCTGTCGTTGGTTCTCCTGCATGATGGAAGTAGAATTTTCGACCAGCGATATAGCGGCCTTGCTCGTCAAGATAGAAGGCGCGATGGCGTGGTTTGGGGCCATCCAACGCAACAGTATAGATAGCTCCATACAACTCAGGATTTTCTTCATATGCGCGTGCATCGCCGATGTTCACCTTGCCCAGGAACGTGTCAATGTCGCGCTGTCCGGGTCGGCGTCGTTCCGATTGCATCATTCCAAAGAGGCGGCAGGCGACACACAATTGCGTGTTGTTCTGACAAGCCGCGAAGCCTTGCGGAATGGGATTGTGCGTGTACTCATTAGGTGTACGAAACACGACCATGCAGCCGGAACACAGTGTCTCGACCACACTTCGTAGCATGCCTTTGAGCGATGTGCCTGGAAGAATGTATTCATTCCACGCGTTACGCAATGATTGGCCTGGATAGTCCGGGTCCTGCATCGACGACGACGGGTCATGAATGAACAAAGGCGTCTCAGCTTTGATATATAGGTAAAGATATCCCGAATATAAGCGAGATGTATTCGATACAAGCACGTTATGCCAGACGGGTTTCCGTCGCTCTGGAAGGTGCGCGTTATCTAGTGGTACAAAATCGTATGGATTCATACTTTATTTTCCTCCAGTTGTTTCTAAGTCCGAGGAAACTCCCTTAAAGCGATAGGCGACTGTTATGCCTGTTGTAGCGTCCATATATTCACAGGCAACAAGGTAGAGACGATCCTTGTTTGGTAGCTCATCGGGCTGAGGATAGCGCAACAAACGAGGAATGCGTACCTCGGCAAAATCCCCTGGTTTTGCTACTGGACCAATATGGTCAAGCTGGTCTTTAGCGAGCCGTTTCCCAAAAAGTAGGTACATCCTATCTTCAAACGTATAGTCTTTCAACTCTTCTTGAAAAGGAGCAGAAAGTGTTGGTTGCCATTCTTTCTGTCCTGTGTAGACTATCTGTACATTCGTCTGTTGTCGCTCCCAACGCAGTTCGCCCAGTTCATGAAAGATGCGCCCCGATGTATAGGCTGTAAGATCAAACGCTGGATCAAAAATCTCGAAGCGTAGCAAATTCTGTCGCTCATCTTGTTGTATAACGCGGCGGGGCTGCTCCTCTACAAGTATAAACGTGGGTGTCTTCTTGTGAGGAGGAATCTGGTATTGCTGAATCAATGAGCTGAACGTGTCCTGTGGCACAGTGCCTGAGAGGAGCAGTTCACCAATTGCATAGGGAGCTTGTGTCGTTTGCGTCATGTCACTTTCCTCGTTGCGCTCTACGCTGGACTCTTCCACGTCTGCATGCGTGTTACAAATGCTTCAATGCTCCGCTCTTTGAGGTTCTCCAGGTCATTACCTTTGACGACACGCGTCCGGCGCACACCGCTTGTGGTATGTGCGATTGGTGAGGAGAGAGTAAGGATATCATCGGTGCGCGTTCCATAGGTTGTTGCCTCTTTGTCGAGCCAATGGCCCAGACCCCATAATTCGCTGTCGGGTTCCTCATGTTGCATGGCTACTCGCGCCGAACTCAGCAACACTCCGCCTTTATTGACTCCCTCCTCTTTATCGCTAATATTGCCTTTCACCTTGCCGAGTCCACGTGAGCGACCAGAGCCGAGGCGAATCAACTCGTCTTCCATGTCCTGAACAAAGACGAAGAGCATGCCGAGTTGCCATATCTCAAAGTTGC
>CAXTUE010000560.1:2615-3309 GCA_964247355.1 uncultured Ktedonobacteraceae bacterium
GGGAGTGTGGCGGAGAAGGTCGTTTCAGCCGTTACCGCTTCAAGGTCGAATTTCGCGCCACCGCTTGTGCCGCCTGTCAACCTGTCGATGGCGATGCCGTCACGATGTTCTATCAGACTCTCTTTCCCCACGGCATCGGCGGGTAGATATGCATCCTCTATCGCGATACGGCTACCAAACGATGTGGAACCAAAGAGCCGACATACTGGACATGACGCAGCATAGACATCGTGCTGAGGAGTTTTATCGTTAAAGCGCGTACCACATGAGACGCGGTACAAGTTGTCTCGCGCATCGCGATCATTTGGACGTGAAAGCGGATTACAGGCTACCTGTGGCTGAATGCTATTGACAACCTTTTCGACATGGCTACGGAAGACGCCTTTGAGTGAACTTCCAGGCAGATACACCTCTTGCTGTCCATTACGACGATATGTTTCGACGGGCGCCATATCCGCACCGATGATGGTCGCAAATCCTGACTTAATCAGTAGGGGACCTTTTGTAGTGATGTCCAAGCGCAGACGCGCATCATTGACCAGTGCTTTTAACATGCCTTCCGCTCCTCTATGAATTGCTTGTTCGCGGTTCAAACAACGTATCGATCTGTTTATCGAAGAACACCTGTGTATCCTCAATAGGATTGAGGCCATCATCCTTGCCATCTTTTTTGCGTAACAGATAGCGTTTTAAG
>CAXTUE010000561.1:0-3304 GCA_964247355.1 uncultured Ktedonobacteraceae bacterium
CATCCAACTGCAGGTTACGCAGTGATCATATTCATTAGGCGATGCTGTTCAGTCTGGCTAGGTCGTCCTCGGAAAGGGTTAGTGTGGCACCAGTGATGTTCTCATGCAGGTGCTCGATGGACGAGGTACCTGGAATAAGCAGGATGTTGGGTGAGCGTTGTAGTAGCCATGCCAGCGCGATGGCCATTGACGTAACACCAAGACGTGTGGCGACCGATGTCAGAGTGTTGGACTGCAATGGGGAGAAGCCACCGAGCGGGAAGTAAGGTACGTAGGCAATGCCCTGTGCAGCGAGCGAGTCGATCAAAGCGTCGTCTTGCCGGTGGGCGACATTGTAGTAGTTTTGTACACACACGATTGGCGCGATGGACTGCGCCTCCGCAATCTGCTCGGCAGTGACGGTGCTGATACCGAGATGTTTGATCAATCCCTCCTGTTGCAATTGTGCAAGCACAGTGAACGGTTCAGCAATCGAGCCAGGAGTAGGATGATTGAGTCCGCCAACGCGCAGGTTCACGACATCGAGTGCGTCAAGGCCGAGGTTATTTAAGTTATCATGTACGGCCTGACGTAGCTGATCGGGAGCGAGTGCCTGGGGCCAGCCGCCTTCAGCGTCTCGTAACGCACCCACTTTGGTGACGATATGCAACGAATTGGGGTAGGGGTGCAGAGCTTCTTTGATAATCTGGTTAGTGATATGCGGACCGTAATAGTCGCTGGTGTCGATATGCGTGATACCTAGCTTCACCACCTCGCGTAGTACGGCCACAGCAGCATCGCGGTCTGCGGGCGGGCCGAACACATGTGGGCCTGCCAACTGCATCGCGCCATATCCTATGCGAGTGACCGTCAGGTCCTCGGCCATTTTGAACGTTCCTGCGACTGTGGCTGGTAGATTACTGTATTGGTGCGCTGAATGCGATACCATAGAAAATTTTCTCTTTCTCTTGTTGAAACTACGACAATCACGATATGTGATACACTTAGCAGTATGGCACGAAGACTATCATATGACCAGAGTCTCTTTATCATATGATTAGTACTAGCAGGATAAGGAGTCAAGAGGAGGATGAGCGACGAACAACGCAGACAGGACCTGGCGGATTTTCTACGCACTCGACGTACACGCCTCTCGCCTGAACAGGTGGGGTTGATAGGTGGTGGAAGGCGGCGTACGCCAGGATTGCGGCGTGAAGAGGTGGCACAACTAGCGAATGTAGGTGTTTCCTGGTATACCCTACTGGAGCAAGGACGTGATATTCACCCGTCAAGCGAGGTGTTACATAGCATTGCAGACGCATTACAACTCACGTCCGACGAACGACAACATCTTTTCTTGCTTGCCGATCAGCAACACCTCGTCGACATATATACTTCTAATGAACAGGTAAGTCCTGCGTTATACCGTGTGCTTGACGCACTCAATCCTCTTCCAGCCTACATCATTGACCATCGTTGGAATTTTCTTGCCTGGAATACTGCCGCTGAGCATGTTTTGTTGCTGTCGAAGTCGGCGCCGCCATATGAGTATAATGCTGTCTGGCGTATTTTTGCACATTCGATGAGTCACCGTATATACAACCCTCGGTGGGAACAGGTAGCGCAGAGAGTGCTAGCGGAATTCCGTGCTGATAGTGTGCGTTATGCCGATGAAGAATGGTTCAAAAGCTTGATAGCTGATTTACAGCGTGTAAGTCCTGAGTTTCGCGCATGGTGGCCGCGACACGATGTACTTAGTAGAAGCGATGCGTTCAAAGACATAGAGCATCCGTTAGTGGGATGCCTGATGTTCGAGCATACAACCTTACAGGTGCCTAGTATGCCCGAACTCAAACTCATGATCTATACGCCACTACCCGAAAGCGATACACTGGAAAAGCTACAGCAATTGATGGATTCGGATGTGCCCGCAAATGCTGTAGTGTAGTGATTAAGTGTTACTTTTTCAAGAGCCTTTTTGGAAAGCGATAACGAACCTAAATCACCTGGCACCATGTGGTCCGTATGGTTCGTACGCTTGCAGCCTCGTGATATATCCATCCTTTACATCAAAGACGAAGACTTGCGGGAAGTTGAGCTCCACGCCTTGTTTAGCAACGTGGTGGGTTGCCATCTCGACTGCCGCATGTTGTCCATCCGTGGACTCGAAGTAGTTGACAACGGTATAGCCAAAGGACTGCATTCCTTCCATCTCTGATGGTCGCTTTCCCTTGTATTCGTGGGCTTGGAAAGTGAGGATCGATGAGGATGGCGTCATCGGTAAAAAAGCTCATCATTTTCTCTAAATCCTTAGCCTCAAGTGTGGTAAATGTACGTGTGACAATATCGTGTAAAGATGCATCTGTATGTTCTATCATCATTCTCTCCTTCTTAACAGGTTAAAAAGCGCCTAACTTAAGTCCAACGGCTGCCAGGAAACTTCCAAACGCTAGAACCGCCGCCCAGACGCCCACGATATGAAATCGCTCAGCATTGTTGATAAGCTCTTTCCAGTTCTTTGGTGGATTATCAAGCGGCCAATCAACTGTGGCACTGTTGATAGGAACGGTACCGATGACTCGTATCCATGTCCAGATGAGCACTGAAGCTACTCCTATGCACCGGAACCAGAAGCCGGGGTCAAAGCCGTTGAGAAATGTTACGGCAATTCCTGTCAATGCTGTTGGTATAAAAAGGGCTGGTACCAGTATACGTATTTTCATGACCAATGCTTTACGGAACTTGAGTTGCGACATTTCGTCGATAACCTCGGCAGGCTCACGCAGGCCATAGTGGATCACAAACTCTGAGCCAGCCAACATGCCAGCAGAAAACACGTTTACGAAGTCGAGAATTGTAGTGAGATTCATGATTGTTGTTGCCTTTCTTTGTAGTTATACACATCATCCTTTGGAAGTAGACCGAAACGATCACCTAGTCCCGGTCCAATCTCAGAGACGTTCATGATGATCTGTTGAAGTTGTGCCTCGAAACGATCTAGCTCGCCTTCGGCAAACCCCTGTTTTAAGCTTTGCTCGAATTGCTCCACCACGGAGATCAGCGTGGTGGAGATGTCGCGGCCCTCACTTGTGAGATAGACTTTGACCACGCGCCGGTCCTCACGATCATGTCGCCGCTCCACCAGCCCATTCTGCTCAAGACGCGTGATAATACCCGTTGCCGCAGGAGGATCAATGCCACGATTTTGACTCATAGCACCGATGGTCATGCCATCCTGCACAAGCAGGAGCGATAATGCTCCCCATTGTGACGGCGTGATGACATATGGCTTGCCACGTTCCTCGCAGTGTATCCGCAGCACTTC
>CAXTUE010000562.1:0-3285 GCA_964247355.1 uncultured Ktedonobacteraceae bacterium
CTTTATTTGCGGGTAGTTCGTTACCGCCGTCGTCGATGACACTGACCTCAAAGCCAGGAGAGGGCTTGCCCATTGAGCCGGGCTTGACCATAAGTGGTGGGAAGTTACCACAGAGCAAGACCGTTTCGGTCTGTCCGTATCCGTCACGAATGGTCATGCCAGTCTTATCCTGCCAAATCTTGATGACTTCGGGATTGAGCGGTTCACCAGCACCGACGCAGTAGCGTAGAGCTTTGGGAGGATGGGCTTTCATGTAGGCCATTGGCTCATCGAGGACGAGCATGCGGTAGACGGTGGGAGGCGCACAGAGCGTTGTAACAGGGTATGTATTGAGCGTTTCGAGCGTCTCGATGGGGTTAAACTTGCCTCGTGCATCCTGTATGAACATGGCTGCACCCTGACTCCAGGGACCGAACAGATTACTCCATGAGAACTTCGCCCATCCAGCCTCAGAGAGGTTCCAGACGAGATCATTCTCATGCACATCGAGCCAGTATTTGCCCGTGATAACATGCCCGATGGGATAACTGGCCTGGGTATGGAGGACCATTTTAGGATAGCCAACGGTGCCGGAGGTGAAATAGACCAAGCACGGATCATCACTACGGGTTTTAGGACCGGTGTATTCTGGTGAAGCTTTGCTAACAATCTGTCGATAATCTGTCCACCCTTCATGTCCGCTCGTATCGTAACTGGCCTCATCAGCAAGGATGGTATACTTGATGGTTGGACAGTCGGCACGCACCTGGTCAAACTTTGCCGCGCCTTCGTGATCGGTAATGATAGCGACAGGCTGAGCAATCTCAGCACGGAACTGAATGTCTTTGGAGGTAAGAAGTGTGGTGCAAGGAATGGGAATAGCACCAAGGCGTATTAACCCTAAGATAGACTCCCACCATTCAGGGATACGAGGCAGCATCATCAGGACAGGGTCGCCTTTGCGTAACCCTAGTGCTGAGAACGCGTTGGCGACACGGCTGGAGGCATCGGAGAAATGCGCGAAGGTCAAATGGCGTTCTTCGCCATGCTGACCTATCCAAAGCATAGCCTCTCTGTCGGTGTTTTGGGCGTACTTGTCAATGACATCAGCGGCAAAGTTGAAATATTCTGGTACGTCAAGCTGAAAGTTGCGATACTCGGCTTCGTAGTCAGTCATATTCGGAGACTGAGATGCAACCATAATCTATACTCCTTCTAGTAGCAGGACTGGGTACGGCACACCGGTGTGCGGAGGCGTTGGTTGCTTGTATCATATCACTTCTACAGCGTATCAGTCATAGTACTCATGCTTGCTGAAAAGTCACCAGCCTATTTACCTGATGGGCAAGTGCTTTGTTCGTGACGATCAGCATGGGTAGCGCGCATTTTCCTCTGCACGGCACTCAATGCAAAGAAATTCTACATGCTGCTGACGAAGCAATGTATCATGCAAAGCATACATGCAGAAATTGTGTATGTGTAGCAACAACTCGTACTTTTGAAGCATTAGTCCTCATCGTAAGTTGATAAGAAGCCACACTGCGTCTTACGGTGATACAATCAAAGCGGCTGTGGAATCTTATTCCATTACACCCGTGTTGGTGCTCATCCGTTTTGCAGGGTTGGTGGAATGTTTCAATACGTCCTCCAACATGGTTCATCGCCAACAGGGTGTAATGAATTAGACCTCTACAATTGACGTATGTATCGTATTGCATCACATAGACATATAGGAAGGTATTGTGCAACTACGCGTTTTCTTTAATCCGGTAGATATGTCTGCCGTTGAGATACACCCGAACGACATCTACATTGTAATTGACCTTATCCGTGCAACGACAACGTTGACCACGCTTTTTGATAGTGGTGCGGCGCGCGTCTATGCAGCACATTCGCTTGAACAGGCTCAAAGCGCGGCGAGGCGCTTTCCTCATCGCCTCTTGTGTGGAGAGCGTCATGGCTTGCCCGTAGCAGGATTTGACTATGGCAACTCGCCCGCCCAGTTCGCGCAGTTAGACTTGGGCGGACGCGAACTTATTTTAACCACCACCAACGGCACCCGTGCATTGTATGCCTGTCCCGCGAGTAGTACCCGGCTTGCGGGTTGTTTTTATAATGCACACGCTGTCACCGCTCGCGCCCTCACTCTTGCACAGCAGAAAGAGAGCAATATCGTCATCGTTTGCGCTGCCGAGTCTAACTATTTCGCGCTCGACGATAGCACCTGTGCGGGCTACCTTGCACTTGAGATACAACGGCAATATCCAACTATCGAAGTCTCGGACGATGTACGAGCGGCTCAGGCACTCTATGAGGTCTTTGCGCCGCCAAAGCTTGCCACTGTTGCACATGCCGCGCAATCAATCATTGCGATGAATTTAGGGCACGACCTCGATTACTGCATGAAGATTGATGGGAGTACAACGGTTCCTCTTGTTGTAGGAAACGAGGAAGAGACGGGATTGTTGATTCTTGAAAGTTCATAAGCTTGATGTAGGGACCGATGATGTATTTTGATAAAATACTGTGGATATGCTGGAGGTAGAGACCGCATTCATCACGTCCGTCTCTGGCCTTTCACAGTGGATATGCCGGAGGTAGGGACCGCATTCATCACGTCCGTCTCTGGCCTTTCACATCGGTAAACGGATGTGATGAATGTGGTCCCTACAGTATCCAGAATAATTTGTGAAACACCATTATCACGTCCTTGTCGACATTTGTAACGCTGACAAGGACGTGATAAATCGGTCCCTACATCCAGCCGCATTCTCTTTCAAGAAGTAAAGACAAGAAGCTCTTAGCGTTCGATTGGCGCGCCAATCAAGCTGCCCCATTCGGTCCACGAGCCATCGTAGTTGCGAACATCGGGGTAGCCCAGCAGGTAGTTCAACGCGAACCATGTGTGGCTGCTGCGCTCACCGATGCGGCAATAGGTGATGACCTCTTTATCCGGCGTCACCCCCTTGCCTTCGTAAATGGCGCGCAATTCGTCAGCCGATTTGTAGGTTCCGTCGGGACGTACTGCCGTCGCCCACGGCACATTCGCCGCACCCGGAATATGACCGCCACGTTGCGCGCCCTCCTGTGGTAGATTGGCGGGAGCAAGCAACTCACCGCTATACTCACCGGGAGAGCGTACATCGACAAGAGCTACATTGTGTTGTCCGACCGCGCTTAACACCTCGTCACGCAATACGCGGATTTCCTTATGTGGCGTCTCAGCCTGATAGCTTGTTTGTTGGTAGGAAGGAACCTGTGTCGTGATTTCGCGTTTGTCGGCTAACCATTTGACGCGTCCGCCAT
>CAXTUE010000563.1:0-3284 GCA_964247355.1 uncultured Ktedonobacteraceae bacterium
ACATTGGGCAAGGCCCAATGTAGCGTTTCTTCCATGTATAGTAATATAGAGAAAGAGGTTACTATCTTATGCCCAATTATGTTGATTTGCATATGCATTCAACCGCCTCCGATGGCTTATACTCGCCAACCGAATTGATGCATCGTGTAAAAGAGGTTGGACTACGAGCCGTTGCGCTCACTGATCATGATACAACCAACGGTATCGAGGAGGCGGCTCGAATCGCGCAAGAACTGGATATTGAGTTTATGCCTGGCATCGAGATCAATACTGATGTGAGCGGTGGTGAGGTTCACGTGCTTGGCTATTTCCTCGAATACCAGCAACCAGCATTTCAGAACACGCTTAAGACATTACGTGATGCGCGAGTGCGGCGTGGTGAGCGAATGGTTGAGCTTTTAAACCAGGAAGGAATACATATCACGTGGGAGCGTGTACGCGAGATTGCGCAAGGAACGGTAGGGCGTCCTCATGTCGCACAGGCTCTGGTGGAAGCTGGCTATGCCCAGAGTATTAGCGAGGCGTTTGATAAGTATATTGGTAAGGGCAAACCAGGATATGTGCCCCACTATAAGTTGACACCAGAGGAAGCCGTGCGTCTGATCGTAAGCGCAAACGGCCTACCCGTAATTGCGCATCCGGTTACTCTCCCTGGGCTGGACATGCTGCCCTCATGGTTGCCAGAACTGAAAGCCGCCGGCCTTGTTGGTCTGGAAACCTATTATGGACCGTATACACAGCAAGATGAGCAAGCTCTGCTGGCTCTCGCACACGAATATGGCCTCATTCCTACTGGTGGAACCGACTATCACGGTCCCGACATTCACCCAACACCGCTGGGTGGCCGCTACGTTCCTTACGAAGCTGTCGAGCAATTGAAAGCGGAGGCGGCGAAACGTAAAGGAATAACACCACCTGCGTTTACGTTGCCACAGGTAACACATGAAAAATAACGTAAAAGACATGGCACCTGTTCGCGACTCCTGTGAACAGGTGCCATGTCTTTTACGTTCTACGAAGCACTTCTCTGCGACCTGCATCGCGCCATTTGTTGCTATCGCCCTGTCCATTAGAAACTGGTTGGCGACGTTGCTGTTCACCCTCTACGTGTCCTTGCATGAGCAGACTTGCGGTTAGAGCGGCAATTTGTGCTGGTGCTAGCTCGTCTGCTTTTTCTTCTTGCGCTGTGTCCTTCTTGCGCGTATCCCATTCTTCCGCGATAAAATCGGTGGACATATCACCCGCGATATAGCGTGGGGAGTCCATAAGCCAACGTGCGAACGGAATGGTTGTTCGCACACCGGTGATGCGATACTCGTCGAGGGCGCGGCGCAGGCGGTCGATAGCCTTCTCTCGTGTGCTTGCCCACACAATCAACTTGGATAAAAGTGGGTCATAGAAGAGCGGTACCTGTAGACCGGCATAGAGACCACTATCAACGCGTACACCTGGACCCGATGGCTCCTGTAAAGCCACTACAGTCCCTGTTGCGGGCAAGAAACGATTAAACGGGTCCTCCGCCGAGACGCGACACTCAATAGCCGCTCCCCGTAGTGTTATATCCTGCTGCGTAAATGAGAGGGGAAGGCCAGCAGCGACGCGGAATTGCTCTTGCACAAGATCAATGCCAGTCACCCACTCTGTAACTGGATGTTCCACCTGGATGCGCGCATTGACCTCTAAGAAATAAAAATTGCCATCAGGTCCCAATAGAAACTCTGCCGTTCCAGCATTGACATAGTTAATCGTGCGAATTAAGTTAAGTGTTGCGCTTGTCATGCGTTCACGTAATGCTGCATCGACAACAGGCGAAGGGGACTCTTCAATTAACTTTTGATGGCGACGCTGAATGCTGCATTCGCGCTCGCCGAGATGTACAACATTGCCGTGCGTATCGGCGATAAACTGTACTTCTATATGACGTGCGGGTGCAACAGCTTTCTCAAGATAGACGCGCCCATCGCCAAAAGCACTTTTAGCTTCGCTACGTGCCGTACGCAGTGAGGCAAGCAGGTCCTTTGGATCGCGCACAAAACGGATACCTTTGCCGCCGCCGCCTGCCGCCGCTTTGAGTAGAATTGGATAACCGATCTGCTCGGCCAGTTGTGTCGCGAGCGTGTCGTCCTCTACGTCGGACATCGCACCCGGCACAATTGGTACGTTCGCGGCTTTTGCCGTACGACGTGCGGCAGTTTTTTCGCCCATTGCCGATTGAGCCTCTGCTGAGGGACCTACAAAAATAAGCTCTGCCTCTTTGCATGCTTGTA
The DNA here is from genome assembly GCA_964247355.1 of uncultured Ktedonobacteraceae bacterium. Lineage (GTDB taxonomy): Bacteria > Chloroflexota > Ktedonobacteria > Ktedonobacterales > Ktedonobacteraceae > JBBQVS01. Next base: position 2,268 of record CAXTUE010000563.1, read on the forward strand.
CAAAGTTCGCGTTCTCGGAAAGAAAACCGTAACCGGGATGAACTGCTTGTGCGCCGGAACGTTTGGCTACATCGAGCAGGACGGGAATATTCAGATAGCTTTTTGCCGCAACGGAAGGGCCTATGTGGTAGGCTTCGTCGGCCATGCGTACATGAAGCGCGTTGCGGTCAACATCGCTGTACACGGCTACACTGGTCAAGCCTAGCTCGCGACAGGCACGTATGACGCGAAGTGCGATCTCGCCCCGATTGGCTATGAGCACTTTTTGAAAGGGCCACTGCGATACCGGAAGCGTGTGTGGAGAAGACATACAGGCGACCTCGATTTCATGAAATAGTCATTGTGGGTAGTATAGCATACCAGAATTGCTAATCCCTTTGTGTATCTTCGTTGTAAACTCTTCTACAAGCGCGAATATTTATAAGAGGATTGACAGGCTAAACAAGAATAGGTATGATTATCATACAATTAACACGTGTATTCCACCTATGGGGAAAGATAGAGAAGGTATTGTATAAGCCTATACAGTCAAGCAAAGTCTTTGAACGTATTGCGGATCAGGTAGAGGCACGTATTCTCAATGGAGATTTACGTAGTGGAGACCGTTTACCGACTGAAAGAGAGTTGAGTGAACAATTTCAAGCCAGTCGAACTGCCGTACGTGAAGCGATGAAGATACTTGCGCAAAAAGGGCTGGTGAATATGCGCCCTGGTCGAGGAACAATCGTCATTAATGCAACTTCGCAAGCGATGCAACACTCGTTGGGACTGATGATGAGATTCGGGCAAGCGCATAGTCTTGAACAGATCAATGAAGTGCGTTCGATACTCGAACCTGAAATTGCGGCTCTTGCAGCCGACAGAGCAACAGAAAAAGACTATGCTGCCATGCAAGATGCGATAGACATTATGGATGTTAACATGAAGAACACCGATGCCTTTATCTCAGCAGACAACGACTTTCACCGTGCATTAGCGCAAGCGACGCAAAACATGCTTATCCTGGCTCTTGTAGAC
>CAXTUE010000564.1:0-3281 GCA_964247355.1 uncultured Ktedonobacteraceae bacterium
GCACACAGGGCAAGGTGTAGTTATGCCGCTCGACGCTCGTAAAGCCCAACACCTGCTGCAGGCCGTGACGCGAACCTTTGCCGGACGACAACGGACCGTCGTCCTTGTTACGCTCGTCAGTGGCAGCTATACCTACACAGCGATACAGGTCATCATGCGTCCACAGCATGTCGTGGACCCACAAGTATACGACCCCGCAGGACAAGCCACACCGCGCAGTGCCGATATGCTTATGATTGCCCCGCTCTCAACAAACTTCACCGGTGCTGTCTACATTGCTGATACAACCGTAGCCAGCTTAAGCGGTGTTACCCCTGCTCCAAAATACGAAATTGCCGAAATCGTTCCTACCGGCATCTTGCCAGGAGGCACACATCTACGCGTCTCACTGCGACGCCTACGTTAAACACAAACACAAGAAGAAAGGACAAATCCATGTCAGAGATTCCAATGGACGAGAAAGAATGCCAACAAGACGTACTGCAACGCACACACAAATGGCTCGATGCCCTCGAACAGCGCGTTATCCTTTTGATGAATGCCAATGACCTCACCGAGATGAAACCAGGCGAATGCGAACAAGCCATCAGCCGTCATCTCATGCTCATGCTACGTCTACTCCAATTACGCCAACAACATGCTCAAGCTGCCGCAACCCCCGGCGAACAAGCTCTGCTGGATGCGATATTGCGCGGATTGGACGATGATTAATGTGGAAATCGATGATTGGTGTATTCGCTAGCTACCACAGGAATGTGTGCATTGTTCTGTGGGGGCAATGGACGTGATGAATGCGGTCCCTACCACTCCCGAACCACTTAGCGGATGCACCAATGATGGCATTTCACAAACTCTCCTAGATGTAGGGACTGTATTCATCGCGTCCGTGTGCCGAACGAGTTTATGAAACGCGAGAATTGGTGCATCCATCCAATCCTTCAGAAACCGTAGGGACCGATTTCATGGCGTCTGTGTGTTTTTGTGCTGGGCGGGCAACGGACGTGATGAATGCGGTCCCTACGGTTGCCTTTGTTATGCTACAATCATAAGCATAAACATATTCATTCACCGAAGGCAAAATAGAGATGGTAACTACGCTACAACATAAAACAACGCTTCCACCAGGACCAAAGGCATTGCCGGTATTTGGCAATTTGCTTGAGTTTGGGCGCGATCAACTCGCGTTTGTGCAACGCATGCACGATACCTATGGCGATATGGCAACCTTTTCGATGGGACAGCGCAAACTTGTTCTGCTGTTCAAGCCGGAGTATGTGCGCTATCTGCTCACCGAAAACCCGCGCAACTTTTATACGATACAGAGCGCAGGCGATCTACGCGAAGTGCTGGGCGAGGGACTGCTGACCACTGAAGGCGAGGCGCATCGTCAGCAGCGTCGACTTGTGCAGCCTGCGTTTCATAAGAAGCGTGTCGAGAACTATGCGGACGACATGGTGCGCTTCACACAGGAGATGCTTGAGACGTGGCATGCCGGGCAAGAAACAGATATCGCGCGTGAGATGCAGACATTGACGCTGCGTATCGTGGCAAAGAGTTTGTTCAATATCGAGCTTGCAAGTCAGGTCAATGAGCTTGGACGGAACTTTAGCAACATGATCGAGAACCGGCGGGGGACGCTGGCACGTATCTTTAATATCTATCTTGACGTGCCGTTTACGAATTATGGCAAACGTATGCAGGCGCGACGGAACATTGATACACTGATCTACAGGCTTATTCGCGAACGCCGGGCGGAGGGACGCGATGTTGGTGACGTGCTTTCGATGCTATTAACGTCGCAGGACGGCGAGGCTGGCCTGACCGACATACAGGTGCGCGATAACGTTATGACGCTTATGGCGGCAGGCCACGAGACGACGGCCAATGCACTCACCTGGACCTTTTATCACCTATCGCAAAATCCTGATGTGTGTAAAAAGCTGCTGCTAGAACTACAAACCGTGTTAGCTGGCCGCGCGCCAACCGTCGCGGATATGCCAAATCTGCCCTATATGGATTGGGTGCTTAGCGAGTCGATGCGCCTCTACCCGCCGGTGTGGATGATGGGCCGTAGAGCGATAGAGGATTTCGAGATGGGTGGCTATTCCTTTCCTGCGGGTACGCTGTTTGGTTTGAGCCAGTGGGTGCTGCATCGCATGCCGGAATTGTGGGGCGACGCGGATGCATTTCGACCCGAACGCTGGGAGGCTACCGAAATAAAGCAAGTGCCGCAGTGGTCATACTTCCCCTTTGGCGGCGGTCCACGCATCTGTATCGGCATGCCCTTCGCGCAACTCGAAGCAAAGTTGTTGCTCGCCACGATCCTACAGCACTTTACGCCTCGACTCGTGCCGAATTTTCATGTGGAGCTACAGCCGCTTGTCACGTTACGTGCGAAGCGTGGGTTGAAGGTTTTGCTTGACGAAACATATTCCCGAATTGATAACGTTCATACTATAGCCTGAACGTTATCAATTCGGTAATATGTTTCGTCAGGAAGACTCTTCTTTCCCTGGCAGGGCAAAGAGGCCCACTTGTGCCTGTCGCATGATTGCTTCGAGGGACATGTCCGCGTTACTCGGTAGTGCTTGTTGTGATGGCGGAGTTTCGGGGAGCATGCCCTGATAGCCTGCGCCGCTTGTCTGATAGCCAAGCCCGCTTTCTTGAACCATGCCGCCGTTCATGACGGTTGTTTGTGCATAGGACGTTGACGTGTTGAATGATGGCGTTGATGCTTGTGCGTTGCTTGCTGCTAACATGCTTCCCTGTCGACGACGCCAGACATACCAGCCACCGAGTACTGCCGCGCCAACGATGGATGTTCCGATAGCGATTTCGGGTGCCGTTGGCACCAACATTTTGCCGTTATTCTGGCTCGTAACGGCTGTGCTCTTAAAGGATGTATTTGTATCGGTCGTCGGAGATGAAACAGCATTAGTAGATGTTGGCGGCACACCAGAGCGACCCGGCGTTCCGGTCACTTTCAATATCGGTGGTTGCGTTGTACTACCAGGAACGCCGCCAGCAGCTTGTGTGCTCGTTGCCTGAACACTCGCTGTAGGTGTATCGCTACAGGGTGCGAGTGCCGAATAGAGAACGCTTGCGTGCAGCATACCTGTCAACGTCATCGGAATCGTTGTTGGCGTCGTTCCAGCTGGTGCGCTGGTTGGAGAGGGGGCAACTACTACAGTTGGCGTCGGTGTCGGCGGCGCGGTCGTTGGAGTGGGTACAGGTAGTGTAGGCGGCGGTGTCGGCGGTGCGGTCGTTGGAGTGGGTACAGG
>CAXTUE010000565.1:0-325 GCA_964247355.1 uncultured Ktedonobacteraceae bacterium
GAGCCAAGCAAACGCTCTCCGTCAATCAGTGAACCGCCAGCGGCGACCACGCGCACTGCCTGTAAAACCTCTGCTAAACCCGCTTCTTTCAATATATACCCTTTTGCACCAGCGCGAACCGCTTCAAAAATACGCTCATCGCTCCCATACGCGGTCAAGATAACTACGCGCGGTTTGGAGTCCTGGTTACGCACACCTGCAAGCACCTCCACTCCACTTATATCGGGCAACTCCAAATCCAAGAGTACTACATCGGGTTGTGTTCGCTTTATCAATGCTATTGCCTCAGTTCCCGTTCCTGCCTCACCAACAACATGCAGGTCAG
>CAXTUE010000565.1:366-3280 GCA_964247355.1 uncultured Ktedonobacteraceae bacterium
ATGGCATGGTCATCGACCAGCACGACTCGAATTGGCGTCACGCGCTATAACCCCCTACTTGTGTTGTCAAAGGCTCTGTCTCGCTTACCGCATGTATCGGGACCATTGCCACTACCTGCGTACCAGCACCTGGCGTACTGAGAATATCTACACTGCCCTTGAGCAGACGCATACGTTCGTGCATACCCAGCATCCCAAAACCAGTTCCGCTCTGACGAATGGTAGCAGGGTCAAAACCGGTGCCGTCATCAGTTATCGTCAGACATAGCATCTCTGCTTCAAGGCTCAACTCGATCTCAACACGACTCGCGTGTCCATGTCTCGTTGCATTCTGTAACGCTTCTTGTGCGACACGGTACAGGGCTGGCCCGACGACAGGTACAATAGGAATTTCCTGCATCGGCGCTTCCATATGGAAATACGCACCTGCGTCTGAAGTGATTTGTTTCGGTTTCCAGGTTGCCACTAGCGTCGTCAGTGCTTCAGAAAGCGACTGACCATGGAGCGCATCGGTTCGCAATTCAAGGATAGAGGTTCGCGCCTCGTGCAGGTGCTCTCCCGCTAGTTTGCATGCATACTCTATATGCTGACGTGCATCTTGTGGCGACGTATCTAACAAAACTTGCCCTGTCTCAAGCTGCATCTTAATTGCGACAAGCCCCTGTGCCAGCGTATCATGTATCTCACGAGCAATGCGTGTGCGTTCTCTCATCGTTGCCAGTTCCTCAGCATGTACGGCATACGTACGCAACTGCTCTTGTGTAGTCCTTAATTCAGTTACAAGTTCCTCGTTACGCATACGTGCCGCTCGTTCTTGCACACCCAATCCAGTAAATGTTTGTACAAAAGCCAGCCCGACCAGTAAAAGTACGAGTTGTAGGGGTGTCCAAAGCGTAGCTGTCTCGCTGCCAACTTCTCTCATGAGCACTGTATCAAGCAGAGCGGTCAGGAGTAACACGCTCAAAACAAGCCATAGACCTCTGCGTCCAAAGGCAGCCCGTGCCTGTAGCACCACGCAAAAAATAACAATAAAACCAAATAGACGCAGCAGAGGCGAAGCAAACGAGCCAACAATCAGCGACAGCACAAAAATCGAGAGCAGATAGGTATACGTAAAACGCCAATGCGACCATAATATAGCGCGTGGTCGTAGTAAGAGCCAGAGGGTATACATTAGATATAGCACCACGCCGCCAATTTCCACCCATGCATTATCGGTTGGCGCACTCTGCATCCCCAGCCGTCCCGCTAAGCCGTCCGTCACCGTCTGTGTTGTTAGTGCGACAAGTAGTACGAGACCTACCAGTATAAAAATAGATTTGAGGAAGATACGAGATAGAGAGTTAAAATAGAGATACCTCATCTTTTGAATCCTTTACATGTGCCTCTCTCGCATATACAAGCTATTCACAGGTACTAGTTTGTCATCACATGTATGCACACTACGTTTAGACTATGTATAAGACAATATATTTTCGTAAGACAAGTACCTTACATCTGAGATATACTATAGCATGCCCACAACAAGTGCAAATTCTTCTGGAGTATTGGGAATGAAGTACAAGGCAACTCAAATGGCTCTTCCCTTTGATGACGAAGAGCAGCAATACAAATCGACAGTACCAGATATGTTGTTACTTAATGATAAGCGACAAACTTCTGTTGTGCCAAAAGCACTGCCTTTTATAAAATGGGTGGGTGGAAAGCGCAAACTTGTAGATAGCATTATTTCTGCTGCTCCCTCATCATTTGAACGTTATTTAGAACCATTCCTTGGTGGTGGTGCCGTTGCACTGGCACTTGGTCATTCCGCTATGTTACTTAATGATGCCAATGAAGAACTGATAAACGTGTACAGAATAGTACGCGATGATCTCGATGCATTGCTCGCGCTTCTTGACGAACATCAAAGCAAGCACTCAGAAATATATTTTTACCAGGTGCGGGCGCAACGTGTAGCAGAACTTAGCCCATTGGAACAAGCAGCACGTTTCATTTATTTAAACAAGACATGTTTTAATGGCCTCTATCGTGTTAATCGGTATGGAGAGTTTAATGCTCCCTCTGGGAAGTATGATAATCCGATTCTGTATAATTCTCACCAGATTCGTAACGCTTCCGCAGTCCTTCGTAACACAGAGCTTTTTTCACAGGATTATTATACATTTCTTACTCATCATGCACGTCCAGGCGACTTTATCTACCTCGATCCTCCCTACGTGCCTGTGAGCATCTATTCTGATTTTAAACGTTATACCAAAGAGCAATTTCGCGAGAAAGATCAATATAAGTTAGCTCAACTCTATACTGATCTTGTAGCAAAAGGAGCGTACCCTGTCCTAAGTAATTCATATTCTGAACTTACGCTTCACCTATATGCGAAACACGACATCCAAATTGTTCATGCTGGTCGTAATATCAATAATAAAGGAACTGGAAGAAAAGCTATTCCCGAAATTTTAGTAAAGCCGAGGCAATAAGCATGGCATTCGATCCACGCCTCGCAACCGATTATACGCACACTCATGCACAACTTAATAGCTTCCCAAGCTCTCGCTACATGGGAAGTAAGAGTGCTATTCTCCCATTCATTCATAAAACACTGAATGAACTTGATTTTACGACCGCTCTTGATGCCTGTAGTGGTAGCGGCTCTGTAGGCTACCTGCTTAAGTCGATGGGCAAATCTGTCACGAGTAATGATACCCTACGGTTTTGCTTTCATACCGCACAAGCTTGTATCGCCAATAGTTCGGAACGACTGACGCACGAAGAGGTTGAGCAATTGTTACAGCCTCATCCAACACCCGCAAATTTTATTGAACGAACTTTTGGTGAACTGTATTTCACGCATGCTGAAAATAGACTGCTTGACAATCTCGTCGCTAACATTCAGCAAATATCCTCATTGAAC
>CAXTUE010000566.1:0-3276 GCA_964247355.1 uncultured Ktedonobacteraceae bacterium
TTCCACTTTCTGCGTAAAAGAAAACATCTCAAGCTAATGTATAAGCAGCTTGAGATGTTTTCTTCTATGTATCACTGGTAGCGCATACGGGATTCGAACCCGTGGTCTCCGCCTTGAGAGGGCGGCGTCCTAGGCCGCTAGACGAATGCGCCTCATGGCCTCGTGAGTCCACTCTTACTTATCGGGAGTTTCTTCACGAGGCTAATAATACTCCTCTACTCTACACTTGTCAAGTACACATTGCCTACTTTCGCAAGTCCACCCGCTGCAACTTGCCGCGCAAGGTGAAATTGAAGGCCAGTCTCGTCCATGTATCGGGCAAGTGTGGCTCCGTCGTATAACTGTCTCCAGTTACCTTCAAACCTGCGAAGCCGAAGATTGCCGCTTGCCATACCGCACCAGCACAGGCCGTATGAATGCCCTCCGGCGTGTTGCCGCGCAGGTTCTCGATATCAACGAGATTACCTAGTCGGAACAGTTCTTTGGCGGCATTCTCTTTGCCTAGTTCGCATGCCAGGATCACATGGAATGCAGGCGTGAGCGAGGAGCCGTAATCATGGTCGGTAAGCGGGTAGTAGTAATCCCAGTTGGCCTGCTTCGTTTCTTGATCGAACTCGTCGTTGAGGACCGTGAGCAGCATCAGCACGTCTGCCTGTTTGACGATACGATACTTCTGGATGGCCTCTATACCAAGAATACCTTGATAGGAATCGGTACGACCCTTATATTTGACCTGATCCAGGACTTCCAGGTTGAAGAAACCATCGAACTGCTCAAATACCTTTGTCTCTGGATTTTGCAGAATGCGGATATTATTCGCCACATCCCGCCAGTGTTCCAGGTGTTCGCTCGTCACTTCGAGCTGCTTCTGCAATGCCTCTGCTCTGTCAGGAGCGTTTGTACGCAGCCATTGGTGAATATCCAGCGCGGTTCGCAGGTTCCAGCGTGCCATCCAGTTCGTAAAGGTATTGTTATTGACGTGCTCGTGCCATTCGTCGGGACCAATCACATTTGTAATCTCGTATTCGTCTCTGCCCGGCTTCTTCTCGGCGCGACTGCCCCAGAAGAGTGCCGTACTGAGTATAATTTCCGCGCCATAGTCGCGCATGAACTCGTCGTCGCCTGACACCGCCCAATATTCCCATGCGGCATGTGCGACGCTGGCACTGATGTGTAGCTCTAATGGCCCATTAAGTACAGGAATGACCTCGCCCGTCTCCGGGTGAACAATTGTAGGGGGTGTGGTCTCCTCGCCGCTCAACGTACTTTCCCATGCATACTGCGCGCCCTCATAGCCATTGTTTGCTGCCTTCCTACGCGCGGCTGGTAGAGTGTGGTAGCGATACATCACAAGGTTACGTGCGAGAGATGGCATAGCATAGACAAAGAAGGGCAGCATGAAGATTTCGGTATCGTGGAAGATATGACCGCGATAGCCGAAGCCCGTCAACCCCTTTGCCGCGATGCTGTAGCGATCATCATGCGCGGAGGCATTGATGCGCAACTGGTAGAGATTGTAGCGGATGCCAATCTGCGCCTTCTCGTCGCCTTCGATAATCACATCCGCTTCATTCCAGAATTGCTCCCATGCAGTATGGTTTGCCGCGAGTAATGTATCGTACGCGTTATCCTGAGCAAGCACCTGACGATGATGGTCGAGTGCTACTGGCACAGGGTCTTTTACGTTGTCACGCGATGTGTACATGGTAACGAGCTTGTCAGCAGAAACGGTCGCGCCTTCTGCAAGTGTGCCGTAAAGCCGAATACTTGGTGCAATGTCAGAATCGAGAAGCTCGGTCTGAAAATCCGGTGTTGCACTGGTGAAGCTCATTGTTTGAGCTAAATCAATCTTCGTTGCGATAGTCTGGCTTTTGAGCCACACGATATCGCCCTGATTGTTCTGATCCTCAGTCTCCCAGTGCATCAAGTTGTAGTTGCCAACAGCCGTATTAAGGCCCGCGAACAGTTCAATCTCGATTGGAGCATCGGCCTTCTCTAGCGTCATGCTATAGCGGATAGCACCCACATGCTCATCTGCCAAGCTAGCAAAGCGTTCGGCCTTAATGAGAAGCTGTATTCCTGAAGCACTCTCCCAACGCACTGTGCGCTGTACCACCCCATGTTTTATGTCAAGCGAACGCTGATAATCGAGTATTTTCCCTTTATCCAGGCGAAAGCGTTCGCCATTGACGCGTACGCGTATAACCGTCCAATCAGGAGCATTCGCAAGTTCTTCTTTCGCCACCGGAACTTTATCGAACACACCGTACAGCAGGGTCGCAGGATTTGCTCTGAGATACCCCTCTTCAAATACGCCGCGCGTACTAAAGTAGCCATTGCCTATACTGTAAACAGTTTCCTGGCTATGAATGTTTTTAGGAGTTGTATTAAAAGTATCTTCGCTTATGTGCCAAGAGTCCACAGAAGCATCCTTCCCAAAAATACATAAGTAATAGCTACATATCAGCTACTACTATGCATTTTCTATTAATCTATCAAGTCTTGTAGTTTTTTGTTTTCCATATTTGGAATAGCTTTGTCGGCCTTGTGAAAGCGTTCTGCTGGTCCAATGGCCAACGCCTCCATGCCCGCCGCCTTGATCGCTTCGATGCCTGCGTCTGCATCCTCAATACCGAGGCAGTCAATCACAGGCGTATTCACGAGACCAGCCGCAAACACAAAAACGTCCGGTTTCGGTTTGCCATTGACAACACTATTGCCATCAGCGATACCATCGAAGTAGGAGGTAATTTGTAACTTATTTAACACCGTCGCAGTATTTTTGCTGGCAGAAGCGATTGCCGTTTTAATGCCCTCCGCACGAAGCTCTTTCAGCAATTCAACGCCGCCTGCAACGACTTCTTTGGGACTCATGTTCTGAATAAGCTCTGTGTAATACCGGTTCTTACGGTCCATCATTTCTTGCATCTGATCTTCAGACACCTGACGGCCCTTTAATAGGTACATCAACGAATCGCGTCGTCCAACACCTCGCAGGTGGGCGTCGTTCTCCTCGTGCGTGAATGGAATGCCTTCATCGTCCGCGAGATGCTTCCATGCCTGATAGTGGTACTCCGATGTATCGGTGAGTACGCCATCCAAGTCGAAAATGATCGCCTTTGGTCTTTTCATAAATAATACGCTCCATCCTGACAAAATATGCTGTTCTCTTTTGAGAGAAGCCAAGCTATATGTAGCTCCTACTTGAGTAACGTATAACCAGTAGTAGAGGTGACATTGAATTGGAGTAGATTCATGAGTTCGGTACTATTGACT
>CAXTUE010000567.1:0-3262 GCA_964247355.1 uncultured Ktedonobacteraceae bacterium
CCGCCCATCTGATTGAGGTAATCGTGAACTAGTGCGACTTTCATTGAAATTAATATGCTCCTCGTCTCAAAAGAACTGCTGGAATAGTGCGCAATAGGATTTGGAAGTAGAGGCGCAGCGACCAGTTCTCGATATAGTACAGGTCCATAAGTACGCCCTCATCAAATGATAGATCACTACGTCCTCGTACCTGCCACAGACCTGTCAACCCTGGCTTGATTGCCAGTCTTCCCTTTTGCCACTCTTCATATTGCGCGACCTCGCGTGGCAGTGGCGGTCGCGGTCCCACAAGGCTCATCTCGCCCTTAAGCACGTTAATAAGCTGTGGGTATTCGTCAAGGGTGGTACGGCGCAAAAATCTTCCCACTGGTGTGCGCCGTGGGTCGTCTCTCATTTTGAAGAGCGGTCCCTGCGCCTCGTTTTGCGCGATGAGTGCCGAGAGTACCTTGTCCGCGTCTTGATACATCGAGCGGAACTTGTAAAAATCGAAGAGCTTTCCATTGATCCCCACACGTTTTTGCCCATAAATAATAGGCCCACGTGAGTTGATGCGAATAGCAAGCGCGATGCAAATCCACAATGGCAGACCGATAAACAATACCACCGATGCGACAAGAATATCGATGCCACGCGTCACTGCACGTTGCACCGTGTTAAGTGAGACCTGCTTGATGCCAATTAAAGGAATACCCTCCATCGTCTCCATGTCGATACGCGAGAGATTCATTTCGTAGAGGTCAGGAATAAGTTTGAAGGAGGCACCCAGACGTTCGCACGTCTTGACACTTTTTATAGCATATTCATGAAGGTAGGAGGGCAATGCGATGATCACTTCGTCCACCTGCATCGAGCGTATCACCGGACCAATGTCATCGAGTGTGCCAAGCATTTTGAAACGCCCAAAATCTCCTGGCTCCTCAGTCATATCATGCAAAAAACCAATGATCGAGTAGCCAAGATTGGGTTTCGCCGCGATATGCTGCATCGTCATCTTGCCAAGCCGACCAGAACCGACTACGAGTAACCGCGTCTCTCCCAACCCCATACGATACAGGATACCCATTGCAATTGATACAACAAGCCGACCAGTACAGAGCAGAAGGATACTCGTGCCCCATACAAACAGCACAATCAAACGAGAATTGCCTGGAGGCTGATAGGCAAAGTAGTATGTGATCAGAAATGCTAGACCTACTGTCGCGGAGCTAATGATGGTCCACGCCTGACGAAACCATGATCCTGTTAAACGGGTACGATAAAGACCTCGCGTCGCAAAAATGAGTAGCAGTCCAGCGACAATACCAATTTGTAACGTGGTGTATTGTGGACTATTTGGCTCAAAGAATTTATGTGGACCAACATCAGATGCAAAATTGCTACGCACAACTGCCAATGTTCGAGCTAGATTTTGGGCAAACAAACTTTTGTCAGTGATAAGATACTGACGAAACCTATAGGCAAGTTGAAAGGCGATAGCGACAAGCCATCCATCTAAAATGATCATCGCGATGCACTCGAACACGCGCCATTGATGACGATGTGAACGTCGACGTGAAATGGCTTTTGTGATTGGACCAGTTGCGCCAGGCATCATTTCAACTGCTCCTGTCCTATCAGTATTAATAGCTATTTTTGTTTGAGGCGATAATTTACTCGTATTCACAAATCAAACCTATATCCTATTATCTATTACACGGATGCTTTCTGCTTAGAAGAATGCTTTTTAGAAATCGCTGCTTGCTCATACACTGCTATCGTTTGCTCCGCCATTTTCCGCGCCGAGAATTTCTCTAGCACATCCGGTGCTGATGTGCGGCTCTTTTCTCGCAACTGCTCATTGGTTAACGCAGTATACATTGCCTCGGCCAACATATCACTATTCGTCGGATTGACACTCAACGCAATGCCCATTCCTGCTTCAGGCAAACTGGACACGTTCGAGGTGACGACTGGCACTCCACATGCTAAAGCTTCCGCTACAGGAATACCAAATCCCTCATAAAGTGAAGGATACACGAAGGCAGAGGCCGCATGATACCATAACGCTTGCTCTGTATCCGCCACGAAGCCAGGAAATACTACGTCCTCCACAAGACCAAGTTGTTGAACTCTCTCAAAGATTGTATCATAAAGCCACCCTTTTCCACCCGCCAATACTAATTTTTCTTGTATACTATTGTTTTTTCGTAATTGTGCATAGGCATCAAGAATCGCTAAAATATTCTTCCTCGGCTCAAGTGTTCCTAAATACAGCAAAAAACCATTGGCTAATCCCTGTCGCTCTCGAAATGACTGCGCCTCTTCTCCTGTCACTACGCTTGAAAACCGCTCGTCTATACATGTATAGACGGTATGCATACGTTTATATGGAATACCAACTAACTCATGCGCATCGCGTTGTGTGCTATCTGAGACGGTGATGAGTTCCGTTGCACGTTGCAAACTACGTATCGTAAATGTACGATGATATAGGCGTTTCGCTCGCGTGAGCACCTCTGGAAACCGTAAAAATGCTAGATCGTGAAGCGTTACAACGGTTGCGCAGGATTGCGGTATCCATTCAGGCAACACGTTGACCGGAGAATGTAAAACTTCTATTCCTCGCTTACGTATCTCCGTTGGTAACGTGAATTGCTCCCATGCTACGCGCGTCGCCGGTTGAGACTCAGACCATGGGGCAGATACATAGCTGATCGCAGCATTCGCTCCTGCTAGGCGTTCTACAATCTCTTGCCCATTGACGAATACTGTGTAGAAATGCTCCCCCCCCTGCTTTGCTAGCTCTGTTAGAAGATAGCGAATATAGCGGCTCACACCACCATTGCGATAACTCTGGCTGAATGATAACAACTGAGCGTTAATACCAATGTGCATTCCTCTTAATTAACTCCTCAATGCTCATAACGTCCCTGAAATTCAGGCGGTAACAAACTCTCCATCTCCGGTACTCCACAACCGCTACAGAAGCTGATTATTAGATGGTTGTGTATACACGTTTATACAAGATGCTTTATGCCGATTGTATTGTTTTATGATTAAAAACAGATGAGCCGCTACTACTTGTTTAAACGCACCAACTTAGGCTTTCAACTGATTCAATATCATTAGTCCTACCAACACAGGTAAGTAGAAGGGAACGCGATGTTTTGTCCAGAATATCAACCTTGAACCACTCATATTTGCTCATCAGGTGTATGGTTCATTACCTCTATAATCATCGCCATGTGTTTCATGCCTTGAATGAGAGATGTCCATAATCTTT
>CAXTUE010000568.1:0-3259 GCA_964247355.1 uncultured Ktedonobacteraceae bacterium
GGTATAGCCAATGAATTGGCTTTTGGACGCCGTAAACGTGGTCCCTACGAAGCGGTTGAGTTCATGATAAATCATTCTGGAAGGATAGAGATATATGGAGAAAGCAAGGCGTATTGCGTTTTTGAGTGAGCATGCCAGTCCGGTCGCTCTTTTGGGAGGTGAGGACGCGGGGGGGCAAAACGTCTATGTGGATGAAGTGAGCCGTAATCTTGGGCGGCTTGGGTATGCTGTGGATGTGTTTACGAGACGTGATAATCCGAGCGCGGCAGAGATTATCGAGTGGGCACCAAATGTACGCATTATTTCCGTAACGGCTGGTCCTGCTACTTTTTTGTTGAAGGATGAGCTATGGCAGTTCATGCCAGCATTTCGCGATGCTATCCTGAATTTTATAGAGCGCAACGAGGTTCAGTACGATCTGGTACACAGCAATTTCTGGATGTCAGGCTGGGTTGCAACCGAGTTACGAAGCCGCTTGAATATTCCGGTTGTACACATTTTTCATGCGATGGGCAAGACCAAACAACGACATCAAGGGAGCGCGGACACCAGTCCACAGGAGCGTATAGAGATTGAAGAGCAGGTTATCCGCTTGGTAGATCGTGTGATTGCGCAATGTCCGAGCGAGGAGACAGAGCTAGTTGACGACTATGGAGCGGTCCCCGAATGTGTTGTGGTCATACCTTCTGCGGTCAATACATCCGTGTTTCATCCCATTGCACAAGCAGAGGCGCGGCACTATGTTGGGCTAGCGCAGGATGCATTTGTTGTAGTCTATGTTGGGCGCATGTTGCCGCGTAAAGATGTGCGTAACGTCGTGAGGGGCATGGCCGAATTGGTGCGGTATTGTGGGCAGAAAACCGCGACGGATGGTACACCATTTCCATCCTTACACCTGTTACTTGTAGGGGGCGAGACACAGGAACCGAATCCGGTTGCGACGCCTGAGATAGGTGTGTTGCAGCAACTGGTTGTGGAGCTAGGCATCGAGGAGCATGTGACATTTGTGGGCAAGCGGCAACAGGATATTTTGCACAACTACTACAGCGCGGGCAATGTCGCGGTCACTACGCCGTGGTACGAGCCATTTGGACTGACGCCACTGGAGGGCATGGCATGTGGGCGACCTGTAATTGGCTCTGCCGTTGGTGGTATCACGTTTACCATCGCGGATAAGAGAACAGGCTTCCTGGTCCCGCCGCGAGACCCCAAAGCGTTAGCGGACCGCCTTTATGTATTGCTTACAGAGCCAGAGCGTTGCGTACAAATGGGTCGGGCGGCGCGTACGCGGGTCGAGGAAGAATTTACTTGGGAGACCGTCGCGCAAAGGACAAGTACTCTCTATGAAACGGTGCTAGTGGAGCACAAGCAAAGATCACACGCACCACTGCTTACCGCACGAGAGAGTCAATCTTTGAGGGAAGGAGAGTAGTATCGTGGCGCGTGTTGATGTACTTATTCCTACATGTCGACGCAAAACGGGTCTGGCAATGGTCTTGACGAGCTTGCTTGGGCAGACGTTTACCGATTTCAACGTCATTGTTTCCGATCAAACGGAGGAGCATGAGGCGTATCTTGATAGCATCGAAATCCAAACTGCCGTACGCGCTTTACGCTGGCACGGGCATCAAGTAACGCTTCACCGGCATCTACCTCGGCGCGGCCTCGCGGAGCAACGCCAGTTTTTGCTGGAGCAGAGTAGAGCACCGTATGTGCATTATCTGGATGATGATGTGCTATTAGAGCCACATGTGATGCAGCGTATGCTCCGTGCGCTGGGGGAAGAGCGTTGCGGCTTTGTCGGTTGTCCCGCCACAGGATTACAGCATCTCGCCGATGTGCGTCCGCATCAGCAGCATATTGAGTTATGGGAAGGTCCGGTGAGGCCGGAAAATTTCACAGTGGACACGATTCCGTGGGAGCGACATCTGGTGAACAATGCCGCCAACCCGTTGCATTTGGAACTGCAATTGGTCAAGGATGGGCGTCCTGTGCGTTACAAGATTGCATGGGTTGGAGGTGCGAACGTGCTCTATGATCGTGCGAAGTTGCTGAGTGTAGGAGGCTTCTCATGGTGGCATCGCCTGCCCCCGGAGCATGCCGGTGAGGAAGTGGTGGTACAATTTCTGCTTATCCATAACTATGGCGGATGTGGCATTCTGCCAAGCGGCACCTATCATCTCGGTCTGCCTACGGAGGTAGAGGACCGTCAGCGCAACGCCACCGAATTGTTCGGCGAGTTATTGCAGGAATACGGGATGAAGAATGAGGTTATTTCATAAAAGGAAAGAGAGAAGTATATGAGTGAGCATTCATTGACGGGGAAAGTTGTGCTGGTGACGGGAGCGGGAAGTGGTCTGGGAGAAGCAACGGCGCGGGCTTTCGCGGCTGCGGGAAGTTCTGTGGCATGCGTTGATATTCAGCAGGAGCATGTTGAGCGTGTCAGCAAGAGTATCGAGAGGCAGGGCACACGTAGTATTGCGCTACGCTGCGATGTAAGCGATGCGAACGCCGTGTTTGCGACGGTGAAGGCGGTGGGGGAGCAGTTAGGTCGTCTGGATATCGTCGTAAATTGTGCCGCGATTGACTACACGCTTTCCGTTGAGGAGATGACCGTTGAACAATGGGATCGTGTAATTGGCGTAAACTTGCGCGGGCCGTTTCTATTCACTAAGGCGGCCTTGCCTCTTATGCGCCAGCAGCAGGCGGGACATGTGATTAATATTGCATCGACGGCGGCGTTACGTATGTGGGGTAATGCGTCGGCGTACCATGCCTCGAAAGCGGGATTGGTAGCATTTGGGCGCGGCTTTGGAGTTGAGGGGCGGGCATATGGCATTCGTGTGACGACGATTATTCCTGGTGGTATGCAGACGCACTTCTTCGACCGCTTCCAGGAGCAGGGTATTCCAATGCCGGAGGAGAAGAACCTGCAATCTCCTGAGAACGTTGCGAATGTTATCGTTTTTGCCGCGCAGGTGCCACCGGAGTCAGCGATGCAAGAGGTGCTGATAACGCCGTTTACCGAAACAAGCTGGCCGTAGCAGGCTGTTAATCATCATATGGCAGCAAACCACGGTGTCCGCTACCTTCATCATTTCCCAAATGATGAAGGTAGTGGACACCCTGGTTTGCTGGTAGATGGGTCAATGCAGAAGCAGTTTCATCCGTTATATCAATAGTTATATTCATATAATGATCAAATTCTTTATTACTTTGAGGAACGCAAAAATATGGCTGAAGAACAGCAGGGTAAGGA
>CAXTUE010000569.1:0-332 GCA_964247355.1 uncultured Ktedonobacteraceae bacterium
GTATATAGGATAGGTGAAGAGAAATGCAAATAAATTCAGGAACAGCCGAGAGGACAAAACATAAATACCTCTATGATTGACGCGCTTATGAGAAGAACTTATAATACTTGCGTTATTATTGATGTATTCAAATACCAGCAAGAAAGCAGTCTTTCGTTTTGCTAAAACAAGATGTAGTACAGTCCATTCCTGAAAAAACACAACCCCGTACAACATTACTGAATTGGCTCCGCACATGGGAACTCTATCTTCTTGTGATAGTCGCTAGCTTTCTGCGCTTCTACCAGCTCAACACAACCGAGTTTGACCAGGATCAGGCCATTCTCTTTCGC
>CAXTUE010000569.1:342-1180 GCA_964247355.1 uncultured Ktedonobacteraceae bacterium
CGATGCGTTTGCGCATGGGCTGCTTCCCACTACAAGCAACACGGCCTCTATCGGTATCGCTCATCCGGCAGGCGTAATCTATCTTTTCATACTTCCGGCCCTGCTCAACCCGAATCCACTGGGCGGCGCGATACTTGTGGCACTCTGCTCACTGCTCGCTGTTCTACTCACCTATTTTTTTGCAAGACGCTATTATGGACGCCTCGCCGGAATTGTCGCGGCGTTGCTGTATGCCACCGCGTATCGACCACTTCTCTATGCTCGTTTTATCTGGCAACCCAATCTCATGCCGCCCTTTGTGCTACTATTCTTTTTCGCACTCTTCTATGGCGTTGTTGAGCGTCGCAAAGGGTGGCTTTTTCCCGCATTAGTGCTGCTGGGCATTCTCTACCAAATGCACGAAGTTACTGTGCTACTTGCTATTCCGTTAGCGGTTGCCCTACTGCTTGCACCTCGCACATTACGTTGGCGCGACATGCTATTTGGGAGCATTGGTCTCGTAATTATTTTCTTTCCCTATCTGCTCTGGCAGGTCTATACTCACTTCGCCGACCTGCACACGGTTCTCACACTGGCACGTCAGCATCCACGCATAGATGGACAAGCACTGCACTTTTATCAAATCTTTTTTACACCTGATGAGCCAGCACTAACAGACAAACACGTGTTGCCCTATGCGTTGACACCGCTCTATTCCTGGCTACAGTACGCCATGCCCACACTCGTCGTTCTTGGTTTAATCTCAGTTGTTATGGCACTTGTAGCTCCTCGTTGGTGGGGAGCAGGGCACCGGCCCCCGGGGGCGCCCACCCCAAAAAAAAGGGGGGGGGTGTTGGGG
>CAXTUE010000569.1:1190-3258 GCA_964247355.1 uncultured Ktedonobacteraceae bacterium
CGGCCCCGGCCACGGCCAACCCCCGTGCCCGCTGCCCTGGTTGCAATTCCTACATTCCTTACAAGCTAACCGTTCCCGTTGCGGCCTGATCGTACTTCTAGTATGGCAGATTGTACCGTTGCTTATCCTGTCACGCCATGCAATTGACCTGCACTCGCAATATTTCTCCATGCTACTGCCAGGACCGTTTATCTTAATTGGCATCTTTTTCGCCTCTACAGTAAATTGGTTGCGCGGACAACAGGGGCGGCTTCCACAGGCGCGCTACACATTGTATGTATTAGCGTTCTTGCTTGTGGCGGCACAAACACTGGGAAGTACGGCATGGCTACTGGATACGACGCATGGCACTCTCAGCAATGACACGTTTACGCCTTATCATAACGATCTGTCTTCGCTAAAACAAGCACTCAATGCTGCGGATACGCTCGCACAAGATCATCATCTCAATCGTGTCTATATCACCATAGATGAGGCTACACAGACGGCATTGAGCTACCTGAGCGAACAGATGCACACACCTACAACCCTGTTCGAAGCCTCACATTGCCTTGTCCTTCCCGCTGTGAGCAACGGTCCAGCCGTTTTGCTTGTAGGTCCTCACAACGAATTGGCCGACGCGCTAGTTCAACGCTTTGCCAGCGCAACGCTTGTCGGTACGCCATCGCGTCTCGGTGGCGCACCGTTTCACCTGTATCTTGTCTCTTCTACACCGGAACAGGCAACTGCTAAAGATGCGCTTTTCGGAAACGATGTACAGCTACTTGCACCCTATGCTCAAGCACTACAGGTTGGGCAAGCGTTCTGGCGAGTGACACGCTGGAGCTTGTTACACTCACAGGATGCCCAACTACGTACAAATTATGGCTACGTTATGGTCGCGACAAACAGCAGCAATACCGCGCAAAACACGACGAATGTGTGCACCTTCAATACCATACATGCAGGAGACCAGTTACTTGTTGCCTTCTCTCAACCGAAGAGTATTACCATGACTCCTATGAGCATCCAGGTAAAATCTTTTATGCGCGTTCCATTCAACCCTTCCTATGGCATTTTCCATATGGAGACAGATACCGATAAAGATACACCGTGGATGGGGCTACTGACAGCAAATGGCAAGAGTAGTGTGCAGGTTTCTTGAGCAATTGTTGTGCGTATTTTATTGATACAGAGATACAACGGACGCCTATGGGATAGTCCCCTCATAGGCGTCCGTTCAATAATTAGTTCAATAGTATTTGGTTAACCTACATCAATAACAACCACTCGTCTGTGTCTTTATGACGGGCTTTGCCCTCGCTCTCCAGTTTGATCAGGTGAGCCTCGACGGATTTTGCGGCGATGGAATGCAGGCGCGGGTCTACATCTGCATAGATGCTTTGCACCATCGCGTCAATCGTTGCACCATTGGGAAATTCATGTAGGACTGCGACTACTTGCTGCTCCCGTTGTAAGCGATGAGCGATATATTCGGCGAGTTTTGCCTGTGGGTCTGTAATGACCGGGCCATGTGCTGGCACCATTTCGGCAAGGTCCATGTCCTGTAAATGCTTGAGCGACTTGAGATAGTCGAGCATGTTCCCTTCAGGTGGCGCAATCACTACGGTACCAACGCCTGCAACAAGATCACCTGCGAAGAGTGTGCGCTGTTTCTCCATATAGAAGCACAGGTGATCGAAGCGGTGTCCTGGTGTGTGTACCGCGCGCAATGTGTCGTTCCCCGCCGGAAAGAGCATCCCGTCGGGCACCTCTTCATCGACATCCGGCGTTCCTTCACGGCTAAACGCATAAATGGAGATACGCAGTTCTTTAGCCAGTATTTTCGCACCACCAATATGATCGGGATGTCCATGTGTGATGAGCACACGTCGAATGCCGCCACGTTTCGCCCCCTCTTGAATGATTGCCTCTAAGTGATCTCGGTTATCATCGGCTGGATCAATCACCGTTGCCCCTTCGATGCCATCGCCCAGTACAATCGTATTTGTCCCTGGTCCCGTCATCATGGAGGGATTGGGGGCAAGAATAATGCTATATAGAGAGTTATTCATATTGCATACTTCCT
>CAXTUE010000570.1:0-1240 GCA_964247355.1 uncultured Ktedonobacteraceae bacterium
CGCCAGAGGCGATATAGCCACCGCCGAGACAGGTGTAGAGCGATGGTGATGGACGACGTACGATCTCGATGGCGAAACCTGCGGCTGGCGCATAGCGAAAGTCGCGATAGCTATCGAAGAGCGTTGGCGAGTAGAAGCCGGAGCCGACAGTGATTTCTGTAATGGCTTGTTCAGTGCGCGTTGTACGCATACTTCCGGTGCCGCCGCCGTTGACGAAGCGAAGCTGCTGACCATAGGAGGCGATGAATTCCACAAGTGTTGTGCGTCGCGCCACAATCTCGCGCAATGAAGAGCGTTTAAGTTGGCGTACAAGCAGACTCTTCAACGCTTGACCTGTGATATTGTCGCCGACGCCCGCGATTTGCGCTTCATAACCCATCAGTCCATCGAGCCACACATGCGGCGAGGTCAGGATGCGTTCGATGACTGGTCGCGCCTGCTCCGGTGTACGCAGGGTTGAACGCCAGACGCCAAAGTGTAGCCCAGGAAATTGCGTCGCCATGTCGATATCGAGGCATAGAGGTAGCCGCACACCATGTTGGCTAGCGATGCGTTCGACCTGCTCTACATGCTCAACGCTATCGATCATCAGCGTGATGTGCGCACCTTCTGTCGTGGCACGTGCCACTGCCGCGATGTCGTCAGCATGCCATGTCGGGTAGCCAACCAGCAGATCATCTATGCCCTGAGATGCTAGATAGACCGCTTCAAGGGCCGTAAAGCTCATGACGCCCTGAAATATCGGAGAGGCGGCAAGGATATGTTTGATAACGGAGACGCTACGCAACGACTTGGAGGCGAGACGCACTTTTTTATCGCCTGCGTTTGCTTCGATGGCGCGTATGTTTCCCTCTAACAGGTCTAAGTCAAGATAGGCAAATGGCATCTGATAGCCGCTAAATACACCTTTGTAATAGGCGTAATCATGGGTCGGTTTGTGTGCTATAGCGCGCGTACTTTGCTCTTGTGGGTTCTGGTCTAGCATAGACTTTTCTCCTTTAGACAAAAGTATACTTGAGAGATGGAGCTAAATCAAGGAAGCCGAGGTGTATTACGTTGACGGCGTTGCCAGAGTGCAGAACGTCCCGTAGGGGTCTAATTCCATTACACCTTTTTGGCAATACACAAATTTGGAAGGATTGTTGGAACGTTTCGTTAATCCTCCAAACACGGTCAAATGCTAACAGGGTGTAATGAATTAGACCCCTACAGAGGTTCGTGAACATCGCGACACAAACAT
>CAXTUE010000570.1:1250-3257 GCA_964247355.1 uncultured Ktedonobacteraceae bacterium
TTTTTTTGCGTAAGCGTCTTGCGAACTGAGTATGGATGCTGGGATTTCATTACCGATATTACCATTTCCAAACATTACTGTGATTACCATTATTACCTCATTACTGTTATTGTTTCGCTGGCAAGAAATGTGGGGGTGCGCACATTTCTTCGCTGGTATGCAAGCGCGATGACCTGATGCTTCTACAGACACTCTTGTTCACTGGATGCTCCAATTATTACCATTTGCCAACATCACCATGATTACCATCATTACTGGAAGAGGTGAGTTTGGTGTATGTAGTGGTGCTTATTGAAAAGGAGAAAAGCGATTGTTGCTGGTGAGGTATGGGCTAAGCGGGAAGGGGATAGCATGGTTAGAGGTTCCTATTTTGCCAGTCCTTATTCAGGAGTATACCTGATAGGCTAAGGAGAATCAAGGGGTTTTGGGAGGAATGTGGGTGCGGGTTTCGAGAGAAATAAGGAGTATGTAGTTGTTAGGGGACTAAGGCACCCGTAAAGGGAATGCATCCATAGGCGTTAACGTAAGCCTAAAGAGCGAAGCAAGGGCACCCGTAAAGGGAATGCCCCTCCCATACACGAAGTGGTGTGAGTGATGATATATGGATACGCCAATCAGAGCAACACGTTATTAAAGGCGACGATGGTGTGCAGTGGACACACGCCATAAAATCTACGTTCCAAAATTTCTTGTTGCAGACGTAGATACAGGTCCGCGAATTCTGTCTCCGTGAGATACGCGGTACGGAGAATGAATGTGCGTAAACGCTGGAGAACGATTGTGGCTTGCTCTACAAAGATGTCATGCGTGGGTTTGCCGACGGAGATATCGAGGTAATGCGTGTCGTCATGCTTGATTAGACAGTGCTGAGTGCGCAACCAGTAACGCATACGCGGGGCGATGCCGAGTTGAGGCGTGAAGCCAGGAGAAAAAGCTAGACCGGCCTCTATCATGGCACTGAGAATCAGCGACGCCATATAATCACAGGCACTACTACTGGTCAGGGGCAGTTCGGCCTCGGTGGAGATAAGCAGGCCGTTGCGTTTGCACAGGCGCGATACGGACTTTATAAGTTGCGGAAATTGCGCCACAGAAACAGTTCCCGCCAGAAAGCGCAGGTGTACGAGGTCGAACGACCTCTGTTGAAATACCTGTTCAAGTGTATGCACATCATGCTCTAAAAACGTTGCGTTATGCGTCTCGTACGTCGACGCTCTTGCATAGGCGATAAAATCGGGATTGCTATCGACGCCAACCACCTGCATCCTCGGATGCTCGCGCGCCACCTCATGGACCCACGATCCAATGCCGCAACCAACATCAAGTACTCGCCTCACCTTCGACACATCTAGCTTCGGTGGCAACGCGCCACCCGTCTGCGCACTCAAGTGCTCATGCAACACCAGAAGCCGCGCAACCTCATCATCTCTCTGAAACGGGTGCGTCGCAGGCATTGTCGTAGACACAAGTTGAATCTTCACGCTATTTTCCTTTTCACTCATCGGCATCTATTGATACTACGAATTGTTCCGATGAGGATTATAGCATTACGGACCAATATAAATCAATAAATATTGACTTCATACACATGTTTTACATAATACAATTGGTTTCGTTAGACTACTTTTATGGAAAAAGATACAGACTACCTCTCTATTCCTGGACATGTTTCCTCGAAGAAAGCAGCGGAGATGCTCGGCGTTTCGGATGAGAGAGTCTATCAATTTATCAGAAACGAACTCCGGTATGTGGATGATTCCAATCGAGGCGGTAGAGCAATTTAAACGCGCTCCTGCTGGTCGCGCACGTACCCGACCACCCATATGGCGCACCTATCGTAGCGGTATCAGACTGCTTGGGACAGAAATAGAGGTTCACATACATCCTGGACAAGAGAAGACTTTGGAGAAAAAACTCAAGGTCATGTCGAGGAGCAAAAAACATTTGCTTACAGGCAGCATTCAAAGATATGTGCTTAGGGATAAAGTTGATGAGACGTTAGTAAGT
>CAXTUE010000571.1:0-3252 GCA_964247355.1 uncultured Ktedonobacteraceae bacterium
TTACACAGCAGATGGAGGATAAGGGCATTTCGACGTATCGCTTCAAAGATTTTGACATCCTCAATGAGATGTCATTGGATGAGCAATATAGTCAATATTTTACTAGAACAGTTTACAACGGTATATATGGCTTCGAAGTTCTAAGAGGCTCTATGCTCGATGAAGCCCTGGAAAAGTTAGATCAGCGGCTTCGCGAGCATATGGAGTTAGTAACTGGTGAACAACTTATTCTAATAGAATTCGCACGTGCGGATTACCAGAAGGCGTTGAATAAGTTTTCAGTGGATGTGTTACAAGATGCACATTTCCTCTTCATAAATTTAGAACTAGAGGATTGTATTAAACGGATAGAGAATCGGACGATGCAACCTCAATCATCCGACGACCATTATATTTCAGAGGCGATGTTACACCAATATTATACTCATCAATTTTTCCCTCTTGCTATTGAGGAGCAGGTTGAAGGAAAACTCAAGGTCGTAAATAATCAAGGAGTGCTGGTAGAGGGAAAATTCAAGGTTGTGGATAATCAAGGTCCATTCAAGGATTTTGAGATAATCTTTTATGATTTTGTGAAAAAGATACTCTAAGAAATTACGCCTCATTTGACCCCATGTGATACAGTAGCTGTAACATGCTAGCGAAGCATGCACATTAATTCTCATGCGGAAGGGAACGAGGGACGAAGAGTGGCATCGACACGAACTCCTTTTGAGAAACTTACACCTATTTATCCACACCAGCGCATTACGCTTGAGACGGGAGCGACGCCAGTTGCAACGCGCTTGATGGACCTGTTCGTCCCTATTGGCTTTGGACAACGTGCCCTTATTGTCGCGCCGCCACAAGCAGGCAAGACTACCATTTTGCGTCAGATAGCCGCGGCAATTATTCAGAATTACTCCAATGCTAGCCTCTTCTTGTGTCTTGTTGATGAGCGACCAGAGGAGGTGACGGAGTGGCGTATGGAGGTAACAGGGCCAAATGTGAAACTCTATGCATCGAGTTTTGACCAGGCATCTAATAAACATGGCCGCGTTGTCGAGCAGGCGTTGCAGGATGCCAAGCGACAGGTTGAGCAGGGACGCGACGTAATAATACTGCTGGACTCGCTTACGCGGCTGGCGCGTGCTCACAACTTGAACAGCGAGATGTGGAGTAATCCACGGAGCGGTGGACGTACGATGTCTGGTGGCGTCGATGCACAGGCGTTAGAAATTGGGCGTCGCGTCTTCGGTAGTGCGCGCACACTTGAAGAGGGTGGTAGCCTGACCATCATCGCGAGCTGCCTTGTCGAAACCGGTAGCCGTTTAGACGAGGTGGTGTACGAAGAATTTAAGAGCACGGGCAATCTTGAGGTGCGCCTTTCGCGCGAATTGGCCGAACGTCGCATCTTCCCCGCGATTGATCTTATGGCATCGAGTACACGGCAGGAAGAGCGTCTGCTTTCACCGGACGAACTACGCGCTATGTCGATTGTGCGACGGCGCATGGCTGATCTGCCGCGCCGTGATGGGGCTGAGCAGGTCGTGAACCTCTTTGAGAAGACAAGCACTAATGCACGTCTCGTTGAGGCTATTGTGAAGCAAGCATAATTATGCAAATTAAAAAATTACTTTGGGAATTCAACGGACGCCCACAAGGGGACTAACCCTACTATACATGACATCGCGTGTATAGTAGGGTTAGTCCCCTTGTGGGCGTCCGTTGGAGCTGTACAAATTTTATTAGAAGAGAAGAAGCGATGCATGCAGTGGAGATCATCCGGCGTAAGCGCGATGGTATGGAACTGACGACGGAAGAAATCAACGAGTTTGTTGCAGGCTACACGCGTGAGGAAATACCCGATTACCAAATGTCTGCCTTGCTGATGGCCATCTACTGGCGTGGTATGTCTACGCGTGAGACGAGCGACCTGACGCTGGCTATGATGCGTTCGGGCGAACAATTGCATGCGCGCGATATTGTTTCGCCAGTAGTCGATAAGCATAGTACTGGTGGCGTGGGTGATAAGGTGACGCTGGCCGTTGCGCCTCTTGTTGCGGCCTGTGGTGTCGCGGTAGGCAAGATGACCGGACGTGGCTTAGGGCACACTGGTGGAACTGTTGACAAACTAGAATCGGTAACTGGCTTTCGTTCGCAACTCTCCCAACAAGAGTTTGCGCGTGTCCTGCGGCAACATGGCATTGTGCTTGCTGGTCAATCGGCAGAACTCGCGCCTGCCGATGGTAAGATGTACGGACTGCGTGATGTGACGGGTACAATTGAGAGCATTCCCCTGATTGCCGCCAGTATTATGAGCAAGAAGCTTGCTATCGGTGCCTCGCATTTGTTACTGGACGTAAAGGTCGGCGGCGGAGCCTTTATGAAATCTCTTGCTCAAGCACGCGAACTCGCGGAGGCAATGGTCAACATCGGGAGCGCGGCCAATATGCATACAGTCGCCGCGATTACGAGAATGGAGCAACCGCTAGGACGCGCGGTTGGCAATGCGTTAGAGCTACAAGAGGCCATTGCGATACTACAGGGCGAGGGACCGCGAGATATATCGGACCTGTGCTATCACGAGTCCGCAGAACTGTTGGTCATGACGGGCAGAGCAACCAGTTTTCCAGAGGCTGATGTAAGAGTGCAACATGCTATTCGTTCGGGTGCGGCTGTTGCGAAACTTGCCGAGGTTATTGCGGCTCAAGGTGGTGATGCGCGGCAGATAGAGCAACCACAACGTTTGCTTCATGCTCCTGTACAACGTATGGTTTCAAGTTCTCATAGTGGCTATATTGCGGATATCGATTCGGAACGCATCGGGCTTGCTAGCATGCAGTTAGGCGCGGGACGCTTCAAGAAGGGTGACAGTATCGACCATAGAACGGGCTTTGTCTTACAGGCAAAGGTTGGCGACTATGTGCGTCAGGGCGAGGCTTTGATTGAAATACACGCACGCACGGAGCAAGAGGCCGAGGCTATACAGGATACACTTCTCGCCAGTTATCAGTGGAGCGAGGAGCCTATAGTGGTAGAACCGTTGATTTATGATGTTATTCGTCCATAGAGACCAATTTATCCCATCCTCTTGGCGATTGACCACAACAACAAGGACGAGATAATGCGTTTTGATGAAATAGTGCGAATACCGTAGGGACGGCATTCATCACGTCCGTTTGCTGATTGATGAAATAGTGCGAATACCGTAGGGACGGCATGAAGAAACAGACGTGGGGGAGATGTTTGTGGGGGGACCGGCCGGCGGGG
>CAXTUE010000572.1:0-3231 GCA_964247355.1 uncultured Ktedonobacteraceae bacterium
GACCAGTACAACGCCGTTACCCAGTTTGAGCGTAGTTTCCAGCGAGTCCGCCACACGTTGCCGGAGTGCTGGATCAATATCATCATGTAGAACTGAGACAAGGGTAGGTTCTTGTTGTCCGTCTTCATCAATGTGTGGCTCTTTTGCGGCATTGACATCGTACAGAGCGGGTCGTTCGGCAACGAGTTTTAGCTCTGCTGTAAGTGCTTCCGTTTCTTTTGCGTCGGTCTTTTTGCCTTTACGAATGACGAGACGGTCGACGACGACTTCAATCGTATGCTTTTTCTGTTTATCAAGCTCGATCTCGTCGCTCAAGTCATAGATTGTGCCATCGACGCGCACACGGACATAGCCGGAGCGTCGCATATCTTCAAAGACATTTTTGTATTCGCCCTTACGTCCCTGAACGAGCGGTGCGAGCAGGAGAATACGTGTGCCATCGGCGAGGCTTAGCACGGCATCAACGATTTGTTGTATTGTCTGTTTACTGACCTCGCGTCCACATTTGGGACAGTGTTGATGTCCGATACGGGCATAGAGCAGGCGGAGATAGTCATAGATTTCGGTGACGGTACCGACGGTTGAGCGTGGGTTGTGTGTCGCGCCCTTCTGGTCGATGGAGATAGCAGGGGAGAGACCGTCGATATGGTCGACATCGGGCTTCTCCATCTTGTCAAGGAATTGGCGCGCGTAGGCCGAGAGCGACTCGACATAGCGTCGTTGTCCCTCCGCAAAGATGGTGTCAAAGGCAAGGCTACTCTTGCCTGAACCGGAGAGACCAGTGATGACCACCAGCTGATCGCGTGGGATAGTCACGTTAATATTTTTCAGGTTGTGCTCACGCGCACCACGAATCACAATTTTATCTAATGGCATTGTAGTGTACCGTCCATCCCCGTCATCTTATAAGTAGTTGCAGGAGCATAGAGTATGATAATGTTGTTAGCGAAAGTCCATGAGTAGAGAAATACAAACAAACGTTCCATACAACACTACTATACAAATCGTCTAACGTCAAGAGGTAAGAATGCAGAAAAATGGGTAAAATAAGGACTTTCTATTCAAACGTACAAGCACAAAATATGGCTCTGGATACATCTGAACACGTTTTTGTTTCTCTCTAGTAAACAACGTAGATATAAGTAATATTTCCTATACACCATTTCACGAAGGAAGTGACGCAACAAGAGCTATAACACCATCGTATACAAGAATACAGAGAAATCGTGGGCAAGACGATAGAGAAGAATAGTGATATTATTAATAAGATATACCGTGAAACACCGTGGTATATCAGCACGGTATAATTTGACTGAGGAACATAGATGGATATAGAACTGAATTTTGAGAAACGCTATCGCCTTGTGCGTGAAGTTATAGAGACGGTTGTTTTGACGTTGCTCATGTTTTTGGTGATTCATTCGGCGGTACAGAATTTCAATGTCGATGGGCATAGTATGGAACCTAATCTGCATGATAAAGAGCTTATTCTTGTCGATAAATGGACCTATCTTTTTCATGTACCTGCGCGTGGCGATGTAATTGTTTTTGTGGCTCCTCCCGCGCCTAGCGAGGATTATGTGAAGCGTATCATCGGTGTTCCTGGCGATGTTATCACCATTAACAACGGTGCTCCGACCGTTAATGGCATAACCTTGAAGGAATACTATGTGAGGCCAGAGAACATGGGTGCAACGCCGGGCGATCAGGCAATTAGCAAAATGATTGTGCCGCCTGATGATTATTTTGTGCTGGGCGATAATCGCATGGGTAGTTCGGACTCGCGCACATGGGGTTTGTTGCCCAGAAAAAATATTATTGGACGGGCGGCCCTTGTGTACTGGCCGTTTGGACAAGATAATAATGGCTTACTGCCCAACGTCGCATCTGTCTATGCAAAAGTATCACAGGCACAAACGGTTTCGCCTCTTTCGTCGAGTAGCGGTCCCGATACAATGCTTATAGTACTCATGCCGAGTTTGCTCGTGATATGCTCTAAGTATCGTAGACTTAAGGTATGATGGTCTTATAGTTGGTTTTACAGACATGAGGGACAATAAGCCGTGAATCCACAACTTGATTTTGAGAGACGCTACAGGCTGGTGCGAGAGGTCATCGAGACGCTTGTACTGACCGTGCTTATGTTCCTGGTTATTCGTCTGGCGGTGCAAAACTTCAACATTGATGGGCACAGTATGGAGCCGAACCTGCATGACCAGGAGCTTATTCTTGTCGATAAGTGGACCTATCTTTTCCATGTGCCAGCGCGTGGCGATGTAATAGTCTTCAAAGCTCCACCTAATCCAACAGTAGACTACATTAAGCGCGTGGTCGGTTTGCCAGGAGATGTGATCACGATTAAAGACACGACCGTCTATGTCAACGGGACGGCACTTACTGAACCTTATGTACGGCCTGAGAATCAAGGCAATCCTTACCCCTCATTTACAAACCGTGTTATTCCGCCAAACACGTACTTTGTGTTAGGTGATAATCGCAATGGCAGTTCTGATTCGCGTGACTGGGGATGTCTACCACGTGCAAATGTGATTGGGCGTGCTGCTCTTGTGTACTGGCCGCTTGGACAGAATAACAACGGGTTGTTGCCTAACGAATCGACGGTCTTTAGTAGTATTTCTGCTCCGCCTCAAACCAACTCTACCGACATTTGTACAATCAGTCCCAACAATAATGTAACCGCTTTAAACAGTGGTATAGATGCGAATATGATACTTTTGTTAGCAATGCCGGGGATGTTTGTTGTCTATTCGCAGCGCAAACGTGCTTTGTGTACGCTCAAGAAACGGTAATGTCGATCTCTTGATCTAAGAGGCGAACGTTTGTGACGTGGTGGTTAATGCGGTTTTGCGCATCCTCCAGATGTGAGTTCAGCAATGTAGTAACATCATCTGACGATAGAAAAAAACGTGCAATGCCTGAAATGGCAACATGTGTTGCTACCAACTTCCCATTTTGCACCTGTGGTACAGTCGTAATCATGCATTCCTGGCCATACACCTGAAAGCTAAGTAATAGCTCAGCTGGAGTGATCTGTATATTGGTGTTATGCACAATGTTAGGATTGGTAGGATCATTGGCGAGTATCGTATTGAGCGTACTTTCCGCTATTGGAATCGTCGTGCCGGACGGAATCGGCAGCCCTACAGGTGGAATCTGATTCACGGCATTAGTCATCGCGCTATCCATCTGAGTCACTGCTAGATTATGCAT
>CAXTUE010000573.1:0-1441 GCA_964247355.1 uncultured Ktedonobacteraceae bacterium
TCTCTCAGCATAGCGTATAATTTAGAGCAAGACGGGTAATACTCGTTATCTATGGTTCTCTCTAAGAGCGAAGGAGCAGAAGTAGTGGCAACAAAGCAACGAATGAGTCTGGCACAACGCATGAAACGCCTACGACGCGCAGAAGATTGGAAGTTGAACAAATATACGTGGAGCGGATTAGCAATTATTCTCGTGGGTCTCGTACTAATATTTGTAGGTGTGGGATTGCACACAGGTGCATACGGCAGTGAAGGATTACTGATAGGCTTTGGTGCGTTGATTGTGCTTGCTGGTATTCTTCGCGCGCTCATCGGCGTCATCAATCCGTCGTCGCCAGAAGAGCTTATTCCCTATGAGGAGCAAGAGAAGCGCGCAGCCGAACGCTTAGAAGAGGTCAGGCAAGAAGACGCGTTGTTCGAGCACGAACGAGAGCCATAATTATGCAGGGTAGTAAAATAATGTGTAATACCCAACGGACGCCCTCAACCCTTGTGGGCGTCCGTTGGTTTTATCAGAGAAAGGAAACACCTATGTCTACCCAAATACAAACAGGCTACGCCAACGTAAACGGCGCGAAACTCTATTACGAGATTGCTGGTGAGGGGCATCCGTTGACGCTTATACACGGCGGACTGGTTGATAGACGCCTCTGGGACGATCAGTTTGATGCATTCGCCCAACAGTATCGCACACTACGTTTTGACCTGCGCACCTTTGGCAATTCTTCGGGACCTACCGATGGCGATTATTCGATGGTTGATGATCTCTATTCTCTCTTGGAGTTTCTCGGCATCGAGAAGACATATCTCATGGGTCTCTCACTGGGCGGCAGTATCGTGATTGACTTCACGCTGGCACATCCAGAGATAGTTGACGCGCTGATAACGGTTGGTGCTGGTGTGAGTGGCTTCGAGTGGCCCGAAGACGAAGAGTCTAAGAAGTTAGAAGAGATGATAGATGCCGCACTCAAAGCAAGAGATTTCGAGAAAGTGGTCGAAATTGAGAATAGTATCTGGACTGATGGCCCGAATCGTACACCTGATCAGGTGAATCCAACCGTACGGGCACGGGTTCGCGAGATGAACCTGCACAATTATATGTTGCAACCAGAAGACACACCATCCCCACGGCCACAGGAACGACCTGCCCTGCCCCGACTGGTGAAATACACGCTCCAACCCTTGTCATTGTAGGCGGTGGGGATGTGGCGCAAATCAAAGAACTCGCGGACGTGCTTGCTACACAGATACCCAATGCAAAGAAGGTGAGTATTCCTGATACGGCGCATCATCCCAACATGGAGCAACCAGAACAATTTAATAGGATTGTGCTGGATTTTCTTGGGTCGTTGCAGAAATAGGACCGTGTTGGGACCATCAATCATCATGTGTTAAGAACCAGGGCGGGCGGGGGGGGGGGCGGCCGAAGACCCACCAAAAGA
>CAXTUE010000573.1:1451-3230 GCA_964247355.1 uncultured Ktedonobacteraceae bacterium
TCTGACCGCAAGCGGCCCGCGCCGCAGCGTGCCGGTGACGACGGTGCCGTGCCCAGTGATGCTGAACGCGCGGTCGATCGGCAGCAGGAAGAACCCGTCATCGACTGGCGTGGCCCCCCCGGCCGCCCGCCCTGGTTGCTGCGACAATCATATTTTGACAAACCAACGCACGTTTTGTTTACTCTTCCATCATCGACAGCCACACCTCGACAACCGACATCG
Source organism: uncultured Ktedonobacteraceae bacterium (assembly GCA_964247355.1). Lineage (GTDB taxonomy): Bacteria > Chloroflexota > Ktedonobacteria > Ktedonobacterales > Ktedonobacteraceae > JBBQVS01. The sequence continues at coordinate 1,674 of CAXTUE010000573.1, forward strand.
GGTCCTCTGGCACGTATACACCTAGAGCCTCCGCCTGTTCCATAGCTACTAGCATCTCGGAACACATATTGCGTATCAACGCGACCTGCGTGTGTGGCGTTGTTGCCAGCGTTTTGATGCTACCGTGGTTGTAGCGTTGCGGTTCGCCCGCGACTAACCGCTTGGCCTCTTGTAACATGCAATGTGTGCCACCTAGAAATCCATAGAGTGCAACGGTATCGCCACGTAGCATGTACTTGATCGCAATGCTGGTCATAAACCAGTAGGTACCAATCTCGCGTGATGTTTGTGCGACACGTTCCTCCAAACTTTCAGCCGTAAGCGGTGATCTCATGGGAAGGCCAACTTTATCAAAGAGCAGACGACATTCCTCAGGTGGTATTTTTGCACTTGCTTGTGGAATAAACACCCAATCAATTGTGGTCACCGTTTCACGATACACGACATGGTTAAAGCATCCGCCCTCTCCATCAGAAGCAAATGATACAGCCTCACGCAATACAAGTGGCTCGCCAAACTGCTTATACAGCGCAAGCCGCGCCTCACTTGTAACATTCACTACATACGTCGCCACATCTGGTCCACAACTACAAAGCGTGTCTACATACGCATCGGCGACAACGATACGCAAGTCAAAATCGCTCAGATTGTCTTGTGTTCCGCGCCCAAAGCTACCTGTAAGCCATGCCGCCACGAAACGCTCGTCGGCTTGTAGAAATGCAAGTATTTGCTGTAAAAGTGTGTCGCGATTGTGCGCGTACTGTTCAGGAGTGTAGGAAACCATGCGTACTATCTTCTCCTAACATTTTTCATTTATGGTAATATGTGATACCATCATCATAACCTATTTTCATTGTATGAAACATGTTTTACTTTATTTGTTGCGTTGTATGCTGTACGATGTGAAAAAGTATAAGGAACAATTTTTCATGGCTAGCAACCAAATTTTGCATGTGAATATTCCAACGCCAAAGGGTCATCTCGAAGCTATCCTAAAGCCGGAGGAAGAGGGGTCGCAACCCTTATATGCTGGCCTTGTATGTCATCCTCATCCGCTTGGAGGTGGAACCATGCACAATAAGGTAGTGTTCAAGGTAGCTCAGACGCTCCACAGCCTGAACATTCCTACACTACGCTTCAACTTTCGCGGTGTTGGGCATAGCACAGGAACATACGATGAGGGGCGCGGCGAGATGGACGATGTACGCTATGCGTTAGAGTTTTTGAGTCGCCGCTATCCAGGGGTTCCGGTTATTGTTGCGGGTTTTTCGTTTGGCTCCTATGTTGGTCTACGTGTTGCCGCGAACGATGATCGAGCACAGGCTCTGATTGGGCTAGGTGTGCCAGCAAAGTGGTTCGAGAGCGATACACTACAGGGGTGTCACAAGCCGAAATTGCTGATACATGGCACACAGGACGAACTCGCTCCCTATGAACTTGCGAAGCAATGGTTCGAGCAGGTGCCAGCACCAAAGCGTATGATTGCCATCGAGGGGGCCGATCATTTCTTTCAGGGTCGACTTGACGAGGTGCAGGGCATCGTCGCGAGTTTTGTGG
>CAXTUE010000574.1:0-2905 GCA_964247355.1 uncultured Ktedonobacteraceae bacterium
AAGTACATCATTTACACAAAGATGATTTGGACAGGCAAGTAAGGGAGTAGTGTAACTTATGCCAAGAATCACCACCAAACAAGAACTCATAGACTATTTCGCGGAAAAGAGTATGCGGACTCACGAAGGCAATTCATATATCGAGGCGATAGTCTCAATTCTGATGCTGCTCGATGAGACAGACAATATTCAGGAGATTAAGTCTACCGTACGCACGATGAACCGCGAGAAACTGGCAGAGATACAGCGCACAGAGGATATTGCGACACGCATCGAGCAACGCAAACAACTGGCGGTCTATGACGATTGCCTGACACAACTTCGCGGCATACCACTCAACTAGAGCACAAAAACATCTACACGAAATGTCCAGCACGACTATTTGAAGAGAAGACAACATAGACAAGGACACTCAGCAATGGAGACAGCAGACGAAAATATGCTTATAAGCAAACCACAACCAGTAGCAACGAAAAGTGCTCCGTCCCTTCTCAAACGTTCTCCATTGGTAACAGTAGTCGCTCTCTTCTATATTTTGTTGTGGAGTTCGGCCTTCATCGCGACAAAGGTTGGCGTTACACATAGTCCACCTCTGACGCTGCTCTCTATACGCTTTCTCGCTGCCGCGCTCATTATGACACTGCTCGCGTGGATATTAAAGTTGCCATTGCCAAAAGGACGAACAGCGTGGGGACGACTGGCCCTGTTCGGACTCCTCAATTCTGGCCTCTATCTCGGCTTTAATTACGAAGCATTGCGTTATCTCTCGGCTGGCATGGGGTCGATTATCGCCGCCACAAATCCGCTCCTGCTGACGCTTATCGCACCAATTGTGTTACGCGAACGACTGACATGGTGGCGCATACTCGGTCTTATTTTAGGCTTTGGTGGCGTGCTTTTTGTGATGAGCGCAAGGCTTAGCGGCACCGGTCATCTCGATACGGTCGGCGGCATGGTCACAGCGTTCCTCGGCATCATCTGTCTCGTTGGCGCGACGCTGTTGTATAAACGCTACCCACCGCAAGAACATGGCTTTGTCGTCAACGCGGTGCAGTTGGGCGCGGCTGGTCTCGCGCTCCTGCTACCAGCGTTCCTTTTTGAGCATCCAACGCAGGTGCATATCGACACGCCGCTTATCGAGTCATTCCTTTATCTCGTGCTGGTCATCAGTATTGGCGCCTCACTGCTCTGGTTCTGGCTCCTAAAGCAAGGTGAGGCAAGTGTTGTGAGTGCCTACTATTTTCTCACGCCAATCTTCGGCCTCGCTCTCGCCGCGCTTCTGCTGGGCGAACCATTTGGACTACGCGATGCATTCGGCCTAGTTGCGGTCGCGACTGGTATTGCGCTAATTAATCGTCCAGTACGCTCAGCTTCATAAACAAAAAAGAATGTTCTCTCCAACTCAAACGGGCAATGCCCGTTTTGAGTTGACGAGAACATTCTTTTTTATAGTAACCCTATTCTTGTCTCTAACTCATCGGCAACACTATAAGGATCGCGTTCGCGCTTGGCGATCTCATCGACAAGTATGTTCCACTCTTCCTCGCTAACCTTTGCGTTGAGCGTGTCCATGACGGTATGCAGAATCAGGGCGTGTAGCTCGCTACGTACCTGCCGTTGTGCGCGCTGGTGTAGCATACCGCTTGTAGCAAGGTACTCTTGATGTTGCTGCATCGCATCGACGACCTGCGCGATACCCTGGTCTTTTAAAGCCGAGGTCTTGAGAATCGGAATTTTCCACGACGCTTTCCGCCGGTTCGAGTCGAGACTGAGCATCATGGCCAGTTCCGCCACCGTTTGATCGGATCCTGGTTTATCGGCTTTGCTCACCACAAAGATATCAGCGATCTCCAGGATACCAGCTTTGATGGCCTGGATATCGTCGCCCATGCCGGGGGCACTAACCACAAGCACGGTCTGCGCGGTCCGCATCACTTCGACCTCAGCCTGCCCCGTACCAACCGTTTCTATGATAATCGGGTCATAGCCCGCCGCGTCCATCGCGCGCACGACATCACGTGTTGAGGATGCCAGACCACCCAGATTACCGCGACTCGCCATGCTGCGAATGAACACGTTCGGGTCGCCGGACAATTCCATCATGCGAATGCGATCACCCAGGATTGCTCCACCCGTGAAGGGACTGGTCGGGTCAACCGCTACAACGCCTACCTTGCGCTTCCGTTTGCGCAACTCGCGTACAAGATGCGTCACAAGTGTACTTTTACCGGCACCCGGCGAGCCAGTTACGCCCACGATATGCGCGTGACCAGCCGCCTTATGGAGTTCAGCGAGATAGCGATGTGCGACAGGCGACTCGCTTTCAATCAATGTAACCATACGAGCAAGGGCGCGACGATCCCCTTGCAAAAGACGTTCCACGATATTTTGCACACTACACCTATACCTCGACGCTCAGACGGTCGGTCTGCACATTCTCACGCACAAATTTGATAATCTCTTCTGTTGATGTACCCGGACCGAAGCAACCCTTGATGCCCATTGCCTTGATCGCAGGAATATCCTCATCAGGCAGGATACCGCCAGCCGCAACCAGCACATCGTTCACATCGCTCTGCTTCAGCAGTTCCATCACTTTGGGAAAGATCGCCATGTGCGCACCAGAAAGGATGCTCATCAAGACGGCATCCACGTCTTCCTGAATCGCCGCCTCGACAATCATTTCCGGCGTCTGGCGAATACCGGTATAGATCACCTCCATACCAGCATCACGCAAGGCGCGCGCAATCACCTTCGCCCCGCGATCATGTCCATCTAAACCTGGCTTGGCAACCAGAACGCGTATTGGTCGAGCATCCGTAGGCATAAGTCGGCTCCTTTGTCGGCTCTCTATAATCACCGCAACCAGGGCGCCCGCAAGGGGAATCGCCCCTCCCATATGACG
>CAXTUE010000574.1:2915-3216 GCA_964247355.1 uncultured Ktedonobacteraceae bacterium
CCCCCCAGGGGTACCCCCCCCCCCATTTTCTCGGTAGCGCCCTTTTGGGGGGGGCCGATTCCGCGAGCCGCATTCGGGGAATGATGAAGGCAGCGGATGCCTGGTATCGCCAAATGACGTTTAACACAGTATTACAGGTCTAATGCATATTCATACAGCGCACAGATAGCGCGCTCTTGCTCTTCGTATAATTGTTGCTTCAATTCTACAACGGCGTGTGCATTGCCGCAAGCATGCATGATTTGCTTCGCTCGCGCTACAATGTCTTGTTGCCTCTCAGGTGCGACAATCGGAATGGGTA
>CAXTUE010000575.1:0-3216 GCA_964247355.1 uncultured Ktedonobacteraceae bacterium
ATGCGCAACTGCCCTATCTCGACGACTTTCGCCATCGCGTTGCCCAGACCATGACTCAGGCGAACAGGAACAAACAGCTTATGAACATTGTGCAGGCCGAGCAATCTGTCTGGCAGCAAATCGAGCAAAAACTGCTGGGTGAGCATATTGATGCAGTTTAAAAATTACTTGTGGGCGCTCGTCTTGTATTACTTATCATTAGTTAGAGAGAAATAAGGCATGAGTCAACGCGACAATTCCTATTTTACGGATCCCGAAAGCGGTGCTGAGATGGCCCGCGTCATGGACCAGGACCACCTTTTGACAAAGGCAATGGGCGGCCTATTTTCCGAACGTTCTTCGTTAGATGGCATTCATCGCGTACTCGATATCGGCTGCGGTCCTGGTGGCTGGGGCCTAGACATCGCCGACACCTATCCAGAGATGGAGGTCGTGGGCTTCGATATCAGCGAAGAGGCAATCAACTACGCACGCGCTCAGGCACAGGTGCGTGGCCTGAAAAATATCACATTTCTCACGATGGATGCCACTAAATTGCTCGACTTTCCCGACACCTCGTTCGACCTGATCAATGCGCGCACCATCGGCTTTCTGCCCACGGGCGTCTGGCCCAAACTGATGCACGAGTGTATGCGTATGCTGCGTTCCGGTGGCACCATTCGCCTGACCGAAAGCGAGTGGAGCTTCAGCAACAGCCCTGGCTTAGAAGGTATCACCGCCATTTTCTGTCGCGCCCTCAAAGCTGCCGGACAGAGCTTCTCGCCCGATGGTCGGCGTCACGGCATCACCACTATGCTCGCTGGCTTCCTGAAGGATGCCGGTTGCGCCAATGTCCAACAGATTCCCTATGTCATCGACTTCTCTGCTGGTATGGAGGCACACGCCAGCGTCTGCAAAAACTGGAAGGTTGTCTACAAACTCTCGCAACCCTTCTTCGTCAAAACCGGCGCGGGCACACAACAAGAGATAGACGCCTACTACGACCAGATGCTTATCGACATGATGCAAGACGACTTCCGTGGCATCATGTACCTGCTCACAGCATGGGGCGAAAAACCGTAATCATACGGCGTATACCCGATAAATCAGCCTCAGACGCGATACATATGGTCCCCCCGCCACCCCCAAGGGTGGGGGGGGGGCCCGAGTTTCGGGTTGCCGGGGGGCCATTTATTGCCTATACCTGATGCATAATTGGCATATTCGCTACACCACAACCCGCCCACCGCGCCACGTATCCACCGCCTGTTTCACCGTCGCGATATACGCCACAACATTGTTATTGTCGGACGAAGGCGCATACACCGGCACAATCGCATCCACCGTCGTCAAATGCCACCCCTTGATATACAGCTTCAAGATCAGCTTATACCAATCCAGGAAGCCATCCTCCCACGTGTCGTACTGGCGATAGCCATGATAGGCGCGACACTTACAATCAGGCGTCACAGGCGTACGAATATTGCCTAGCGAAAGCGTCACTCTTGCAATTCCCGTCGTTCCCAATCGGCTCTCCTGATAAAAGAAGCCCATTGCGAACACCGGATCGATGCCATACTTAACGCCATCATCATACAGCACCAGCCCCTTGCCCGCAGCCGGAGAATTATAATGCGCCAGAACCGCATTGATAAACTTCACCGTCACCGTCGGCTTCCCCTGCACACTGTACGACGCAGCCTCAGCCTGTAAAGGCAACAATATCAGCACAACAAGACAAGCGCACAATCCAACAATAAACGACGACACCATACGAGGATACAGAGTTCGCACTACAGAAAATACTCGCGTCTCGCGCTGCCGTAGCATAATCGCCATCCTTTCCCAAAAGAAATAGCTCGTGCAAGGAAATATGTTCCTTGATAACACCCTTGTAGACAAGAAACGGTTGTCTACCTTCCGAGAAAGGGACGATGGGGTGGAGGGAAAAGTTCCATATCTTAGTACGTATATTTTGTTTGTATTAGCCCTTTTCTTGCTCTCGATTATCCTTATTCTTTAAATCCTCTCGAAACAACTCCTCTACCTTTTCATTTGTCCATCCAACTATGGATGCTACGGCATCAATAAGTTTTGTATCACCACTAGCCTCCCATAAACGAGCAAGACCTCTTAAAACTATTCCACCTCTGTAAATATCATTATACTGTACAAAGGTTCTTAACGCTTGTAAGAAGTACTTGGGTGCTTGTTCCCACTGCCGTTGCTCTGCTACAATCTGCCCTAACTGATTATATGTGCCTGCTTGTTGATAGTGGTCTTGATACTCTATTTCAATTTCCAACGCACGTTGATAATAACATTTAGCTTGTTCCCACTGACGTTGTCCTTGTGCTACCACCCCCAATTGATGAAAAATGTTTGCTTGACTATAGCGGTCTTGGAAATCCTCATGGATTTGTAAGGCGTGTTGATAGTAGGACTCAGCTTGTTCCCATCGATGTTGTTCTTCTGCAACACGTCCTAGTTGATAATAGGGCTTTGCTTGACTATAGTGGTCTTGGAACTCTACAAAAATCTGTAAGGCATGTTGATAGTAGCGTTTGGCTTGTTCCCAGAGTTGTTGTTCTAGTACTACCATCCCTAATTGATGATAGATCATTGCTTGACTATGGAAATCCCGAAACTCTTCGTAAATTTGTATGGCGTGTTGATAGTAGGACTCAGCTTGTTCCCATTGACGTTGTTCTTCTGCAACGCGTCCTAGCTGATGATAAATTCCTGCTTGACTATCACGATCTTGGAACTCCACAAAAATCTGCAAGGCGTATTGGTAATAGGACTCAGCTTGTTTCCATCGGCGCAGGGTTTGTGCTGTCCGACCAAGTTGATGATAAGTTACTGCTTTACTATAGTGGTCTTGGTATTCTTCATTAATCTGCAAGGCAAGTTGATAATAAAACTCAGCTTGTTCACACTGAAGTTGCTCTAGTGCTACAACTCCTAAATTGTGGTAAATGGAGGCTCTTTGAAATTTACTTGCTTTCTCATCATACTTTTCATTTATGATACATGCGGTTAGAGCCTTTTGGTAAAATACCTCTGCACTCAAGTATTGCTTCAACAAAAGATGCCGTTTAGCGATATTCTCTATAACCACAACAAACTCGAAGCCTAATTCTCCCATTAACTTTTCCTCTGGATACATCTCCAAACGCTTTAATACACTTTCTGCCAAGGTTAGCCCTAAATTCTGATTTTGGGTCATATCCAGAT
>CAXTUE010000576.1:0-3211 GCA_964247355.1 uncultured Ktedonobacteraceae bacterium
ACGGTCTAACGCTGCTTGAAATGCACGTGAAGCATGTTCCAATTCACCTATCTTGAACCAGAGTTCACCGATAGTAAGATATAATTGTGCAGGTACGGGAAGAGTGCTTGTATGCGCTACAAGCGTTTCGTCAGCCTCCACCAGTTGCAACACAAAACGAAAATGACGAATTGCGTCACGATGCGCCTGCTCCTGAACCGCCGCTTCACCCGCCAACATACTCCAACGCAGTGCCGCATTTTTATCGCTACTCAAAGTATAGTGTGCGGCCAGTTCAGTCGCGTGTTGCAGTGCATCATGCATATAATATTGTTCCAATGCTCGACCAATGAAATAATGAAGTTCCTGTCTACGATACCTCGGCACTACTTCATGAAGCAGTTCCTGCACTATTCCCTGGCAAAAGATATACTGCGACTGACCTGTAGAAAACGCGACATCAGATACGTCGAATGTATCATCTCTTTGCATCTCTCTATCTCTGACAAGCAACGACGCTTGTACCGCTTCATCCAAAAGAGCCTGTATACTGTGACGCTCTGGATATACTTTTTCCACTACGCATACAAGGGCGTCCTCCGGGAAACGGCGTCCAAAGAGCGAGGCAATACACAGGAGATCAAAGCACATGGAGCTTACACCCTGTAAGCGCTGTTGTACAGCCGCCTTAATGCTTTGCGGTAATGGAATACCCGCCCCGCGCCTGATTGTCCAGACACCATTACGCTGAATCAATTGTCCACTCAGCGTTAATGTACGTACCAGTTCTTCCAGAAAGAAAGGATTGCCCTCGGCACTTGTAAGTAGTCGTTGCATGACATCCTCTTCATGCTCGCCGGGAAGTAACGTGTGTATATGTTCAATGAGTATTTCCGGCTCCAGTGGACTCAATGGCAAAGGCAACCACACTCCTTGTTGCATCAACTCTGTCAGGACACGCGTAACCGTTTTCTGCGCCTCTTCATCATCGTGACTCATCTGTGTAGGACGTGTTGCTCCAATCAAGGCTACGCGACTCGTTCGTAAGCGAATAGTGAGATAGAGGATAAGCTCTAAACTGACGGCATCGACCCATTGCAGATTATCAATCGAAAGCAAAAGCGGTGTTTCCAGAGCAATTCGTTCAAGGAGCGTTGCAAACGAATCAAAAAGGCGAAACTTTTCTTGCTCTGCCGAAAGTTGCTCATGTACAGGTTGTACGTGCAGGTGTGTCACTAGTTCGGGAAAGAGACGTGCAAGAGACGTTACAAGTGGAAAACCCAGGAGTGATATATTCTCAGCGTTTTCAGGTCTGGATGGAGGAATGGTATCAACGATGCCAACATAGAACAGCAGTTGCTCGCGAGTTGCGGTCCGTAAAATAGGACGTAGAGCCTCCACAAAAGGGAAATAGGGATAGGCATCACTTCCCTCATAGGCATACATCATCAACACACGAAAATCTCGCGCCTTCGCTTCTTGCCCTATCTGTGCAAGCAGGCGGCTTTTGCCAATACCCACCTCTCCACTGATTGTTACAGCACGTGCTCCAACAGATGCATCCTGCAATACGGTATCGAGGACAGTATGCAGAACATGCATCTCTGTTGTTCTCCCTACGAGCGGTAGTAGGGAGGGAGATTGCTGAAATTGTTGTAATGAAGGATCAACGAATGGAGCGAGCATCACGCCCCCAATCACGCGTCTCTTGTTTGTAGAATAGTGGCATGATGTCATGATAGATAAACAAACCGTAAAACACAAGCAAGAATGGCACATCGAACAGGAAATAGAACCAGAAGAAGGATGAAGCATTGAGCCAGAGCAAGTGATAGAGCAACGCCAGCGCGACAAGCGTTCCATAGACGACAGCGACCAGTGCCAACGGGCGCACACACGCCCAGTCGCGTTGCGTTGAGAGCCAGATAGCTCCAACACCATTGCCAATAATGATCGCGCCAATGAAACGCGTCAAGACCGCCGAGATAGCAACCGGCCACAGAGGGAGATCGAGTTCTGGTAAGAAGAAAAAAGCCATGCCAACGATAAGATTGACGACACCAGCAAATAGGGCCAGGCCACGTTCTGGCAAGCTAAATGTACGATAGTTCATCTCTACCTCTTTCCACTACTGTGTAGTGTGGATATCTGAAAAGGGAGGATGTTACACATCTAGTGAGCATACACTCTCATCTTATCAATTCTGTTTACTCAGCAGTATACTATCCTCAATTGTACCACGAGGATTTTTAGATATCTGTTTCTTCTGTAAACGGTAGGCACACATAAAATTATCGTTCCATTTGCTTCATCTATCGAAATGGGTAATATTACCGACGAGCATTTTTCCCCTAAACGGTACACTTTCCCTTGTAAGACGCAACACGGCGGTACACCTGTTCTTACATCAATTCAGAAATAGCGTTCTCAGAGGAAAGGAAACAATGTTCATGTTTACATCTCTTCGCCGCATCTCACCCTGGCTGCTCGCCACCTTCTCTATGCTACTGCTCACTATAGTCAGTGCGTGTTCAATGAATCCCAGCGCATTTGCCAACTCGCTCAGTAACGCGAACATTTCAAACAATGCAGGGAGCGCGAAACAGAGCACAGCCGCAGCAAACAGTTTTAGCTTCAAAATGGTTCCGTCACCCAATATTGCAGCTTGTTTGCCCCACGCGCAGGGCTATGTCACTATCGTTCCAAACTCGCTCAATGATGTCATGCGCGTAAGTGTCAGTGGCTTAGCTCCTAATACGGGTTATGACCTTTTCGTGAACGAGCTTCCGAATAAACCGTTCGGCGTCTCCTGGTATCAGAGCGACCTTGAGACCAACAAGTATGGTGCTGGTAGCGTCACCGTCGTAGGCATCTTTAACAGAGAAACGTTCTCCGTCTCCCCTGGTGGCCCATCGGCCAAGTTTGCCCCGACACACCAGTATCACCTGGGTCTCTGGTTCAACGATCCCAAAGTTCCTTTCAATCTGCACTGTGAGCCAGGCGCAACGTCACCCATTGTCACGCCATTTAACGGCGAGCAACATGCAGGCGTACAGGTACTCAATACCGCCAACTTCCCTAACAACGCGGGTCCCCTCTCTCACGTCTCGTAAGCACGTGTCAAGACAAAGAAAGAGCCAGCAAAGTTATATTTGCTGGCTCTTTCTTTGTCTTGGCGATTCAAACATGGGCGCTACTGGTATCGAACCAGTGACCTCTTCGGTGTGAACGA
>CAXTUE010000577.1:0-3201 GCA_964247355.1 uncultured Ktedonobacteraceae bacterium
GGATTGCTCGCCCTTCGTCTTATCTCTTGTAAGAGATGCTATTGGCAGTGAGAAACGATAAAAACTACTTTTTAGTGATTGCGTCCGAAAGTTCTTTGCCAGGAGTGAAGCGCACACGATCTTTCGCAGGCACCTCAATAGTTTCGCGGTTGCGTGGGTTGACACCTTTGCGGGCTGCGCTCTGACGCACCTTAAAGGAGCCAAAGCCAACCAAGCGTACCTCACTGCCCTCCTGGAGTGCCTCACGAATAGAGTCAAGAGTTACTTCCAGGACATCTGACGCCTGTTTCTGCGTGAGATTTGCTTGTTTGGCGATGCGTTTGACTAGTTCTTGCCGACCAATAGTATTACTTGTTGCGGACTCGGTTTTCTCTTCAGCCATAGGTTCAATATCCTCCTTCAACACCGGCACATAGCGCCTTCCAACTAAGCACTGTAGGGCCTGTAGTGCGGTGTCACAACCTCACTGCCGTTAGAGAGTATAGCATGCAATCCTTAGAAATACAAGTGATTCGGCTCTGTGCCTACGATACATGCATATTTTCGATGGATTACGGATATGTTTTGTTCCTCACTTCACCACTTCATACAGAATAAGACCATCTGCTGTCGGATGTTGCTCAATACGTCCGTTATATCTCATGTGTTCGAGATGGGCTAGAACCTCCGCAACGGCCATGCGCTTCGTTTCATCGTTACTCAAACGGCGATGAGCAAAGAGTTTTTCGGTAAGTTGGTACGCATTTTGTGGTTGTTCTTCAAGCATCTTTTCGAGTTGGTTTTCGCGTTCGTAGTGATGCTCGGTGATCTCTTGTGTGCGTTCCGCCAGTCCAATGAAGGGTTCGCCGTGTCCAGGCAGTACGATGCTGGCAGATAGTTTGGAAACTTTTTCGAGCGACGCTAGATAATCGCCGAGCGGATTGTTGCGATCATGTTCGGAGTAGAGACCGATGTTTGGTGTGATGCGGGGTAGAACGTGATCGGCGGCTAAAAAAACACCGTCCCGTTCGCGGAAAAGACAGATTTGACCGTCAGCATGTCCAGGTGTCCAGATGACGCGATAGCGTTCGCCCACAAGGTCGAGGTACTCGCCATCTTCAACAAGTGTGAAGGCTTCGTGCGGGGGAACGCTGAGAATGCGCCGCGACTCCTCACGGTCCACGCGGTTGAGCCAGAGCGATGTTTGTGGTAGGCCATGTTTTGTAAAGAAGCCGGAGACGCGCCCAAAGCGTTCAGGCATAGTTCCCGACCAGATAAGCTGTACGCTTTCTTCGTCGATAGGGTGCATATACACCTTCGCGCCACTCTGCTCATACAGTTCGCCCGAAAGCCCGATGTGGTCTGGATGATGATGAGTCAGCACAATGGCTTGCAATTTGTCAATGCCTAAGCCTGCATGCTCTAGCCCAGCGGTAAAGGCGGCACGCGCATCGGGCGTTCCCATCCCTGTATCAACGATTGCCCACAGTCCGTCATCACCGACAAGCGCATGAATATTGACTGTTCTCAACGGAAATGGAATTGGTACAGTCAGCTTCCAGATGCCAGGAGCAACCTCGCAGGTCTCTGGTAAGAGTTCTTCTGATCGTTTGGACCGCTCTGATGACGCCTGTTGCATAATAAAAAATGTCCTTTACATAATGTAAACATATGGAAGTGATATGTCCGTGTTTGTTACCTGCTGAAATACTTCCTTGATTGTACGGTTTCTTATAATGTAGTGTCAAATTGGAGAAGGAAGAAATCTTGTCGTTTATGCATATGTGGATATAGAAAAGTGCTAAATGTCGTATACAAACGAAAAGTACTTGACAAAGCACTTTCACTTGCGTATCTTATAGAAAGGGGAAGAGAGATTTTTTCACAAGGTTCTAACTTCTAACTCTCGTATATCCCATCGCACTATCCACGCTTTCTTCGAGGCTCAAAAACTATTACCTGTGTTTTATAGGGGGAGATTATCTCTTCTTAGACTAGGAGAACAGTTCATGGACAGACCTCATTTCCTGGCCCGCCTCTCTTGCGTCTTTTGTGCGTTGATCGTATTGTTTTCGTTGACCATGCTCAGTGCAACGAATTCGACTGTCGCGCGCGCCACCACTCGTGCTATAAGTACACAAAAATTCGATCCCCTTAGTGCCTTAACAATCAAACCTCTTTGGAAGACCAAACAACGCTTGAATGTTGTACACGGAAATGTGTCCCCAACTACTCCCCCCTGTTTAACCAGTACAACAGCGCCACGTTGCTACTCCCCGCAGCAAATTCGCAATGCATACAATATTCAGCCCTTGTTGGACGCTGGCATTACAGGAAAAGGGCGCACTGTTGTTCTAATCGATTTCGCTACAAGTACCTCACTATTGAGTGACGTTCATCTTTATGATTCGCTTTATGGTTTGAAAGATCCAAAGATCAACGTCATCTCACCATTTGCACCGCCCTCTATTAACCCTGGGCTTTACGTCGAGACGGCTCTTGATGTAGAGACGGTTCACTCAATTGCGCCAGATGCGACCATTGATCTCGTACTGGCGAACGTGGATGCTTCGTTTCAGCCACAAGATTTTATCTCCGGTGCCTTAGCCGTGACGCAGTACGCGATTGACCACAATCTCGGTGATGTCATCTCGCAAAGCTTTGGTGTTGGCGAAACCTGCGCAGGCTCCGCATACCTGCAACAAGAGCAACAGGTCTTCAGTAAGGCACGCGCTAAAGGAATCACCGTACTTGCTTCGTCTGGTGACAATGGTGCAGCCGCACCATACGTATGTCACGGTGGCCTTACTAATGTAGGTAAAGGCGTAAATCTACCCGCAGCCGACCCATTGGTGACAAGTGTAGGTGGTACAACGCTCAATGCTACTGTTGGAACTGGCAACTATGTTGCTGAAACAACATGGAACGAGAACGGCGTCAATGGTGGTGCTACTGGTGGCGGAATTAGCACCGTTTTTCCTGTACCCAGCTTTCAAAAGGGTATACAAGGACTTACAGGTCGTGGTGTACCTGACGTAGCCTTTGACGCTGACAACCTGACAGGCGTACCCGTTGTATTCAGTGCTCAAGGCGCAACCAATATTGTGGCGGTTGGTGGTACCAGCGTTGGTTCTCCTGCATGGGCTGCCGTTGTCGCGCTCGCTAACCAGTATGCTGGCAAGCGTCTTGGCTATCTCAACGATGCCCTGTATCGTTTAAGCG
>CAXTUE010000578.1:0-3201 GCA_964247355.1 uncultured Ktedonobacteraceae bacterium
CGATAAGTTCGCGCAATTGCCTTGGAAGGGGACGACGCAGATGCTCTTTGGACAAGTGGATAAGTATTGTGATCGGCACGGCTTCCGTTCGCCCGACCTTGAAGATAGCGACTCGCATCCGAAGATCGGCAATTTGCCTCGTGCCCACTCAACTCCCCACGCTCCACTACGTCCACCAGACCTCATTATTCAGGACGAACTGCACCTGATCGCGGGACCACTTGGCACACTCGTTGGTCTCTATGAAACCGCCATCGACTCCCTGTGTACGTGGACGGTGAACGGGCAGGAGGTGCGTCCGAAAGTGATTGCGGCAACGGCAACCATTCGTCGCGCCTCACAACAGGTACAGGCACTCTTTCTACGGCAGGTCAATATCTTTCCACCGCAAGGTCTGAATGTCACGGACAATTTTTTCTCGCTGCAACGTTCTCCAAGCGAAGAGACACCTGGAAGACGCTATCTCGGCATTTGTGCTAATGGGCGTCGTCTCAAAGCAGCCTTGATTCGCGTCTACGCCGCCTATCTTGCAGCAGCGCAGGCTCTCTATGAGCGTTATGGATCAGTCGCCGACCCTTGGATGACACTCGTTGGCTACTTCAATTCGATGAGTGAGCTAGGTGGCACACGTCGTCTTGTCGAAGACGATATCAGTTCGCGCTTACGCCGTATGGATCAGCGCGGCCTCGCCAAACGCCGCTATCTCAATGTCGATGAACTGACCTCGCGTAAAAGTTCCTCACAGATACCGAGCGTGTTGAGCCGACTTGAGAGCGGCTTTGGCACGGAGAGTCCAGTCAAGCCATTGGATGTGCTGCTTGCGACCAATATGATCTCCGTTGGTGTCGATGTCAAACGTTTGGGCTTGATGGTGGTCACAGGTCAACCGAAAACAACCGCAGAATATATTCAGGCGACGAGCCGTGTTGGACGTTCACACCCTGGACTCGTCTGTGTCGTCTTTAACTGGGCGCGTCCGCGTGACCTCTCGCATTACGAGCAGTTTGAACACTATCATGCGACCTTCTACCAACAGGTCGAAGCTCTCTCTGTCACGCCATTTGCCCCACGCGCCCTGGATCGTGGACTTGCTGCCTTACTTACTAGTTATGTTCGCCTTTCGACAACCGAGTTAAGCGAAAATAGTGCGGCTGGCAGCGTCAGCGACGATAATCCAGCCTTTGCGCGTGCCATACAGGAGATTACACAGCGAGCCGATGATATCACGAACGATGCGGAAGCAGTCGAGCGTGTGGAGTCGAGTTTAGAGAAACTACAGGCGTACTGGGTGCATAAAGCGCAGTCGCTCCCGGACCTCGGCTATAAAACACGACGTAACAGTACCACATTAGGGTTACTCAAGGAACCGGAGCGCGGACAATGGGAGCCGTTCACCTGTCTCAATTCTCTGCGTGACGTGGAGCCAACTGTGTCGCTGATTCTCGATACCTATAGCCTCGGCGAGCCGGACGAAGCAGGAGGCGAGAGTGTTGAGACAACTGGACCTGTCGAAGTAGCGAAAGAGTAGGATAACTGTAACATGGTAATGGAACAGAAAAAAACACGACGAAAATACGCTGTTGGCGAGGTACGCCCAAGCCAGTTGTTGCTGACCTACGGTGTCGGCTCGCTCATCGACCTGCCTCACATCTCAACCTTGGTCATGGGACTAGACGAGTGGGACACCACCTACTCCGCCGAGATTACAGAGGAGCGACTCCTTCACGCCATTCAAACGGCGGTAGGACCGCAGGTGCAACGCTTGCTCTCACCACCAATGCCGCCAACATCGGGCAACAGTCCCTTTGAGGCAACCGCCTCTATTGGAGTGCCTGTCGCCACCTTTCCGCGCTGGATGGTCTGCCCACGCTGTCGGTTGCTGGCACCTGTTGATATGGGCTACTTCGAGCTAAAGGCGAATCCCTACCAGCCCGATAAGATGCGCTACATTCATCACAATTGCTCCTCTCAGCCGTCGCCAGTGGTTCTGCCTTCACGTTTCATGATCGCGTGTGAGGGTGGGCATTTGGACGATTTTCCCTGGGTGCATTTTGTGCATAAGGGTGTGCGTTGTGAAAAGCCATCATTGAAACTCACTGAAATCGGTGTCTCTGGTGAACCATCCGATCTACGTGTCGAGTGCAAAGCATGCGGAGCAAAGCGCTCGATGGCGGATGCCTTCAGCAGCGAAGAGGAGCAGATGTATCATCCTGCCTGTCGTGGTCGCCGTCCTCATCTACGGGATTTCGAGCGCAAGGCATGTATATATCAGGCGCGTACAACGTTGCTTGCGGCCTCGAATAGTTGGTTTCCTCTCATCTTCTCATCGCTCTCTATTCCCACGTCCGTAGACACGCTTGGTCAGCTCGTCGAGGGACAGTGGCCTATGCTCGAAAAAGTGGAAAATGTGCAAGGCATCGCGTTGCTGCGGAGCGTTGGTGTGCTCAAACATGCGGACGAGTATACAGATGCACAGGTTTGGGCTGCGGTCGAGCAACGAAAAGATGGTTCGTCAACGAAAGAGATTGTCGCGCCCAGCGATTTAAAAATACCGGAATGGCAAGTACTCAGCCATCCTCAAACAGCACCAAAGGCCGCCGATTTTGAGGTAAAAGCCGTCGATGCGCCCGATAACTATACACATATCTTTCAGCAAACGGTGCTTGTCGAACGACTGCGCGAGGTGCAAGCACTCACAGGCTTCACACGTATCGAGTCGCTGAGCGATTATGCTGAAGAGGAAGCGTTACCAACGGAACATATCATGCGTCTCTCGCGCAATGCGTTGCGCTGGGTTCCAGCGTCAGAGGTACGTGGCGAGGGTCTCTTCCTGCACTTTCGCGAAGATGTTCTTTCAGCGTGGACACAGCAGCCGCTTATTCAGCAACAACACGCCCGTATCTACGATGCACATCGACGCTGGCGCAAAGCACGTCACATCGAGCCAATAGGAGACCACTACCCCGGCATTCGTTACGTGTTGCTACATACCTTTGCCCATGCACTGATGCGTCAACTCACGTTAGAGTGTGGCTATACCGCCGCCATCATTCGCGAACGTATCTACGCTCAGCCATCAACTGCCGAAGGAGGCGCAATGGCAGGTATTCTCCTCTACACCGCCGCCTCGGATAGCGAGGGCACATTAGGCGGTCTCGTCAGCTTAGGCAAACCCGAACTGCTCAGTTGGCATATCTATGG
>CAXTUE010000579.1:0-3180 GCA_964247355.1 uncultured Ktedonobacteraceae bacterium
TTTTGATCAGCGTCAGAAAATATAAGTCCTTTTAATTGAAAGGAACGTCCAACGAGAGGTTGTGTATAAGATGCAATATTATATCTTTCAACCTGTTCCTTTGTGATGACGAAAAATTCGTTTAAGCCCGTAACTATACCAACATCTACATCAATAACATCTCTAGCAATGGTTAATCGTTGGTCTCTTTGCAGTTTGCGAAGGAGTTCAAGTTCTCCTTCTTCGAGAAAATACATTGTCCATTTTTCTGAAGAGTGATCCATTTCTTTTAGCTTGCTATTTAAATTGTTTGCATGGTCAAACGATAATAAATCTTCCATTCCCTCAAGTTCGACCGTGCGAATTTCTGTATGTTCAGTTCCATTTCTTTCTCCTAGCAAAAGTACAACCTCTTGCTGGATATCCTCGAATACAAGCTTATTAAAGGTGACAAGAGTGATCCGGCTATAATATTTGCTAAGAAAGAGCCTCAATTCTGCCGCATAATTAACCTGTAGCAATTCTGCTGGAATAACCATCGACATACGGCCATGATTATTGAGTAGAAAGGTTGAGGCTACCAAAAATGGAACCCAAGAATTTGTAAGCCTATTCGGATGCATGCCACCTTTTTCCATAAGCTCAAAGGCTAGACGGCGATGTTCTTCAGGAAAGTTTTGATAACGAATAAAGGGAGGATTTCCAATGACGGCATCAAAAAGATGCTTGTCAGATAAATGGGCTTTGCAATAGGAAAAGAAATCATCATTGTATACGACTTCAGCTTTTGAATTAGTTAAAGTACGAACTCTTGCTGCAGCTTTTACAGCCTCCTGAGAGTCAAACTCAATAGCATGAATGAGATTAGTGGTAGTCGTTCTATCGGTACCAAGCTTGATAAGAGTATTTATAGCAGCCTCTATTAGAGCACCATCACCACAGCTAGGTTCTAAGATTTTTGCGTTTGGAGATTGTATTGCCCATTGAGCAAGAAAGTCTGCAATAGGTTTTGGGGTATAGTATCCTCCTCGGAGCTTTTGTGCTGTTGCGGCAATTTTCATTGAGGTGGAATATCCTTACATATTGTTGCATGCATTAAGCACTTTTGCTCAATGCCTTTTCGCATCTTACCATGATAAAACGACTGAGTAAATGGAATAGTTCAAAAGTTCTACAACTAAACAGAATGTTCATTCTGTTGGTGCATGGGGAGGGAGACCTTTATAGCGGTTTACGTATGCAAATTCTACTTGTGTTGAGAACTTTTCGATGCGTATTGGCGATGAAGGGTCTGGTAAAGAAGTATCTATGGTTCCATCATCTGGATTCCACAGTACTAGAGATATTGCTTCGGCCATATAAAAAGAGTCTTCCACGTTATTTCGTCGAGCGAGACGTTCAAGTGTTTCAATAATTGCTTTTCGTACAGGTCCCGAAGTACACGGCTCTGGAATAGCTACCATAAATGCAACCACAGCATGTGGAAAACGGCTATGAACAGTTGTTGCTTCGGTGGCAAGGTCGTTAACCATGTTTTGCCAATTCTTACCCACACTTTTTGTATCATTAAGTGTTTTAGAGTCAAATGCAATGCGTATTCCATCAGGTCGATAACCAACGTCAAAATTTTGAGGACGGACTCCGCCGATAACTCGGACTGGTCCAACTTCAACACAATTTGGTTGTGGAGGGAGAAGAGTATTATAATCAGTAATTCTTGCTATGGGCAAGTTAACAAGCATTTCTTCTTATTCATGGGCTAATTCATTGTCAAATAGTTTTCCTAAGTCTCCTGATGAATAAGGAGGAGTTCGGCTAAGAGATTTCTCATTGCTGTACCACGTTTTACCGAACTCCATTAAGATAGAGGTATCAATGGATAGAGGGGGCATATTTTGTAAGGTGGGCACTAGCTTTTTGCTCCTTCTGTGTTATTTTATGAAATTATTTATCCGAGAACTCGCATATCGTGGGTATTGCTCGCGCAAGTTCTTCTTCGGAGGCGGCTAGGCAGATGCGAATGTAATGCTCTGATACGGCACCGAAGCCATCGCCAGGAGCAACCATGATGTTGTGTTCGCGCAACAGGTCGAAGGCGAACTGCCTGCCACGCAACTCGCCGGTTTTACTCGTTACGTCGATGAGTAAGTAAAAGGCACCGTGCGGAGTGTAGAGGTAGCGTCCGTGTTCTTTGAGTAGGCGTATGGCGAGGTCACGGCGACGACGATAGGCATTGCACATCTCGTCGACGCAATCCTGGGGTCCGGTAAGCGCGGTAGATGCAGCACGTTGAATGGGTGTGCTCATGTTTGTATAGGTGGCGTTGAGCACATCGACAATCGTTTTGCGCAACTCGGTGCCTGTGACGACATAGCCGATACGCCAGCCAGTCATGGCATAGGTCTTTGAGAAGGTATAGATGCCGATGAAACGCCCGGACTCGAATTCTTCGTGTGACATCATCGTTGCAGGACTGATGTGCAGGCCCTCGAAGACAACTTGATCGTAGCATTCATCGGAAATCAGGTACAGGTCGTGGCGGCGGGCAAAATCGAGCAGGTCCTGCACGACCTGTTTGGGAAAGATCGCGCCTGTAGGATTGCCGGGGCTATTGATAAGCAGGATGCGTGTGCGTGGCGTGACCAGTTTTTCCAGGTCTGACACATTCGGTAGCCAATCGTTGTGCGGGTCGAGGGCATAGGGGATGCCGGTCGCGCCACAGGATGCGAGTTGCATTTTATAGAGAGGCCATGCCGGATCGGGCATAAGCACCTCATCGCCCTCTTTGACGGTCGCGGTAAAGGCAGCCTGGAGTACGCCCGTGCCACCCATGCCTATCGCGATATGTTCAGGAGTTACACTGTAGCTATTGACGCGCTGTATTTTGTTGGCGATCAGTTCGCGTAGCCACGGCCAACCGGCGGCGGGTCCATAGGTAATCGGCTCGGACTCAATGGCACGCATGGCGGCCTGTCGAATGTGCTCTGGTGTGCTAAAGCTTGGTTCGCCGATATGTAGGAGAATCTGGGGAGGCAACACAACGCCTCGCTGCTGTGCCTCTGCCTGTACCTGTCGCGCATATTCGCCGAGCGTTGTAATATCGTTGATGGGTAGATCGTGAATGCGTTGGATGCCGTATTTCATGATGGTGTTGTTCCTTTGAGCCTTGATAAGGCGAATATACCGGTGTAGGGACCGCAT
>CAXTUE010000580.1:0-3176 GCA_964247355.1 uncultured Ktedonobacteraceae bacterium
TCATAATAGCATCAGCACTTAGTTTCTCCACAACAGCGCGTTGCTCTGCAAGTTGCCCTTTTGCCCGTTCTAGCTGTATCACCACCTTTTCGTTGAGACCATATAGCGCAACCCATTCTTGCGAACTGGCAGCAAAAAATGCTTTAAGCGTTCGCTTGTACTGAACGCACCACTTCTTAATGATATCATGAACGACGTTATGCGATAATCCGCTCTTAAATGTCAAGAGCAACCAGTATGCTTGCTCCTCGCTATCCATTCGTTCTTCACTCCTCATTATGAATTATCCGCGTGATATGTGCGTGTGATCGTGAAAGGGTATACAATCTTCACTCCGGCTCGCACCAACATGTGTGCGGATTCGCGCAAGGTGTAACCGGAGTCATAGATGTCATCAATCAAGAGCAAAGTGAACCCCGCAATATTATTCGTCGGTTGTACATGGAAAGCACCTCTTACGTTTTCTTCCTTCTGCACACGGTTCGTCATGCTTTTTTGTTTGCGTGTAACATGTGTCTTTTGCAAGATAGAAAGATATGGCAAACCTAGCATTGTGGCTACTTGCTGTGCAAATAGACTCACAAGCACATTGCCTTGTGTCGTTGACGGTACGCTCATTACTGCTTGCAAGGTATGTACAGGGTAACGCGTCCGAATAATTTCCACGGCTCGTTGCACAATGCTCAACGCAAAGGGACCACCATTTTCGTATTTGCTTAACGCAACCAGTTTGCCGATAGAGCTTGTTCCATGATACGACAAGGACCAACCCGCCTCATGTATAGAAACAGTATTCAGCGTATATGCCTCGATAATTGGAAGATATTCTTGCTCAAGAAAATGTGTCACTGATGCCTGTATTCTTTCCATGGGTCTTACAAGTGGAAAGTTTTTGGGACGACATGTACCACAAACCCCACAATTCTGTGCATCAACATCACCCATGTACGCCGTCAAATACCTCATATAACAATACTCAGTTTGTGCATATTGTTGCATCTCCAGTAATTCTTGTAGCTTTTGTTGTTGCACAATCGTGTGTGTGGAAAAGTCCAGGTGAGGATAAAAGGTTGCGTCTTGCATAACAAGCGATGCAGCAGTCGTGCTTATGCGATACGTGTGCCGTAAACCATTCGATAGTACGTATTGTTGTTCCTCGAAGTCTGCCAGAATGACACGCAACATTGTTTGAGTTAAGCCCGTTTTCAGCAACAACGCATGCTCATCTACTCCCGTCGGATGAGAAGCAAGCTGGAACCAGACAGCTTTATAGTGCCGTTCCTTTGGTCGGTCGCTCTCGATAAGCCCTTTTTGTATTTCAGCGTCAGCAGAGTCGTACAACAGAACACCACGGCGTCCGGCTCGTCCTATTTCTTGATAGAAGTGCATGAGTGAAGAGGGCAGATGATAATGGATGACGAAACGCAAGTCCGGCTTATCTATGCCCATACCTAACGCATTCGTCGAACAGACCACTCGATAGGTATTGGCCTTCAGTCCCTGCTCCACACGCTGACGTACATTGTCATCGCGCCCTGAGTGATAGTAGTCTGATGCGATGCCACGAGTAGTAAGAAATGATGCAACCATTTCGGCATCATGATGTGTGGCGGTATAGATTATGCCAGTATCAGAGCGACCTTGTAATACCATTTCCAGATAACACAGCTTTTCCCAATCGCCACTCAAGCGAGCAACGTGAATATAAAGGTTTGGACGTTGCATTGTGCCACGTATCACTTGTGCTGACCCAATTTGTTGTAGAATATCTTGCTCGACACGCTTATTGGCAGTTGCCGTCAATGCTAATACAGGTGTATTTTCTGGCAAAGGGGCAATCAGTTCCGTGATACGTCGATAGTAAGGCCGGAAATCATGACCCCAGAGCGAGATGCAGTGCGCCTCATCTATCACAACCATGCTGATGCGTAGTGCTGAAACGACTCGTTGCCAGAAGACACTACCTAGGCGTTCGGGCGTGATGAAGAGCAGCTTGAGTTCGCCCGCTACAGCCCGCGCAAGCGTTTCACGGTTTTCTTGAGTCGTAAAATCAGAACTGAGAATGGCCGAAGGAATTGAATACACTGTGTTGCAACGCTGGCACTGGTCACGCATCAGTGCTTTTAATGGTGAGAAGATAATTGTGAGAGCAGGATAATATAGGCTAGCGACCTGATAAAGAAGTGACTTGCCCCAACCCGTACGCTGAATCGCCAGGATGCGTTGTCCCCGTACAAGCTGCTCAATAATCTCACGTTGCCCCGGATGGAAGTCTGTCGCAATATGAAACCGCTCTTGTAGCAGTTTTTCAGGAGACCACTCCTGCCACATCATACTAGGGACCACTACCACCATATTTTATAGCCCTCACACACTTTATAAAAAATTGCTTATATGTCGAATTTCATTATAGTCGGGACTAGGAGAAATGTCAATAAGCGTATAGTGTTTTGCCTACAATTACACACTATAAGAGCTACAATTGTGAAGGCAGAGTGTCATAGTCTCCATGAGAGCCAATCCAGAACCAAATAAGTTCGTCCCCTTCACGCAAAGCAAGAGCACGGTAGTGAATACCTATACGGACAGAATAAAATGTGCTTTTCGTTTTAGTATGAACGGGTTTAAAATGGAGACTCGGATGAGAGGAATTGACCCTAAACAGCTTATAAGCATCTCTTGCTCTTCTTTGAATGTTGAGAGGTAAAGCTGCAAGAAGAGTACGAAAATCCTTCGTGGTGTGCGATTTCACAGTAGTTCATCAAGATCGAGAGTTAATCCTGCACTATGTTCCTCACGCGCCTGATCTGCTAATTGTTCTAAAAGTGTTGCAGATTTAGGATGAGAGAGAAGTTCGTTCCACCTTTCCTCTGCATTAAATTCTTCAAGGATGAGTTGCGCTATCAATTCTTGCTCTGCTTCTGGCTTTTGTTGTGCAAGTTCAAAGGCTTTTCGTAAAGCTTCAATCATAGATGGTTCCTCTTCTCTCGACACGTTCTCAATTCTTGAGTTAGAAATATGCTATGCTTAGTATAGCATATTTCTAAATAATGAAACATCAGACGCTATAGTACGTATGTGATTTATTTTTTGCAACGTATGCTCATGAGTGTGCTTTAATAGACAATCCTCAAGCACGTCTGCAAAAAATAAATCATACCCCCATAATGCGCTCT
>CAXTUE010000581.1:0-3172 GCA_964247355.1 uncultured Ktedonobacteraceae bacterium
ATCACGTCGGTTGGGGCCTCTCAATTCTCCATAATAATGTTATGAATGCGGTCCCTACGAGAGACGCATGCACTCAGGATATATCGTGTACACCAAAAAGCCCTGGTCAAGGGTACAGAGGACTTGTGCTCTATAGTACTTTTCTATATACTATACTCTATAAAAAGCTGAAGAACACGTTTCACACGTAGCATTTCTCTGACAAGAAGCTCAGTAGTCTTATGAGGAGGTGTTGTTCTATGTCGGTCAATTCCAGCCACAACGATACTGGATACATAATGGACGCAGAAAATGCCGCAGAAATGGCGCGTTTGATACGTCAAGGACACTTAATGACAAAAGGTATGGGAGACCTCTTTCCTGAAACTATTGATCTTTCCTCCGTTCGCTCTGTTCTTGATCTTGCCTGCGGCCCAGGTGAATGGGCAACTTCTGTGGCGACAACACATCCCCACATGCAGGTCACTGGCATCGATATAAGTCAAATCATGATTGTATACGCTCGTGCTCAGGC
Source organism: uncultured Ktedonobacteraceae bacterium (assembly GCA_964247355.1). Lineage (GTDB taxonomy): Bacteria > Chloroflexota > Ktedonobacteria > Ktedonobacterales > Ktedonobacteraceae > JBBQVS01. Next base: position 515 of record CAXTUE010000581.1, read on the forward strand.
ACACGAGGATGGTATTAGCAATGCAACATTTCTGAATGGAGATGTGCGTGAAGCCCTACCATTCCCTGATAATTCATTTGATCTGGTCAATGGTCGCTTCTTATTTGCCTTTATGAGTCCGATAGCATGGTCGGAACTATTTCAGGAATGTAGACGAGTTCTACGACCTGATGGTATACTTCTGCTCACGGAAACGGAGAGTCCTCTTACCAACAGTCTTGCTACAGAGAAACTTGCAGCCTTAGCAGCTCAGGCGATGAAAAAGGCGGGGCAAAGTCTTTCACCCGATGGAAGGCATGTTGGTATCACTCCCATGTTGGGGAAATTTTTTCGTGATGCTGGCTACACACACATACAATACAAAGCACACGTGCTTGATTGTTCTGCTGGAACAGAAGTTCATCAAGATATATTTCATGATTATGTGACCCTTTACAAGCAGGTACAACCCTTTCTTATTAAACAGAAAGTTACCACGCAGGAGGAAGTTGAAGGTGTGTATCAACGCATGCTGGAGGAACAACAACTGCCCGACTTCTGCGAGATTTGGCCTTTTCTCAGCGTCTGGGGTCAGAAACCGTAGCATTTCCAGAATAAGCATCTATCAATTGTCTTGCTTTTAAGTGTAGCATTTACCCGAAAATGCATAAAGGGAGCATAATTTATGTCGGTTAATCCTAGTCACGACGATACTACATATGTGATGGATGCAGAAAACGCGGCAGAGATGGCGCGTTTGATACGTCAAGACCGCCTACTTACAAGAGGTATGGGAGGATTCTTTCCTGAAAATCTTGATCTTTCCTCCGTTCGCTCTGTTCTTGATATTGCTTGTGGTCCAGGTGGATGGGCAACTTCTGTTGCAACAGCACATCCCAAAATGCAGGTCACGGGCATCGACATTAGTCACATCATGATTGAGTATGCTCATTCTCAAGCACGGGAGCAAGATATAAGTAATGCTACGTTCTTAACTGGGAATGTACGCGAAACACTGCCATTCCCCGATCACTCGTTTGATCTAGTCAATGGACGCTTTTTATTTGCGTTTATGAGTCCAACGGCCTGGCCCGAACTCTTACAGGAATGTGTACGAGTTACGCGGCCCGATGGTGTCCTTCTCCTTACAGAAACGGAAGGACTTCTTACTAATAGTCTTGCGACAGAGAAGCTTTCAGCAATGGCAACAGAGGCGATGAAGAGAACAGGTCAAAGTCTTTCACCCGATGGAAGGCATGTTGGTATCACTCCCATGTTAGGCAAGTTTCTTCGCGATGCTAGCTACACGAATATACATTACAAAGCACATGTGCTTGATTGTTCTGCTGGAACAGAAGCCTATCAAGATGTATTCCACGATTGCATGGTTGGCTATAAACAGATGCAACCTTTTCTTATCAAACAGGAAGTTACCACGCAGGAGGAAGTCGAAGGAATATATCAACGAATGCTTGAAGAACAGCAACTACCTGACTTCTGTGAAATATGGATGTATCTCAGTGTCTGGGGTCAGAAGTCGTAGCAATACTTGTTCGCAGTTCTAGCTTAGACGATGTTCCGCTCGTGACGTTGCTCTCCTGTTGCAAAGCGGGTTATACGCAAGGCATCGATGTTTATCGACCTTGCTTTCCCGAAGACGATCTCCTCTGACATGAGCCGTCCGACGGCAGGTGCTTGCTGTACGCCATGACCGGAGAAACCAACGACGTTGATCCAATTTTCTACATCAGGCATTTTGCCAAGAATTGGGTTATGATCGGGTGTCACTTCGTAGTAACCCCTCCAGCAGGCGTTACTATCCAGTTGTGTCTCCGCAAGCCACGGGAAACGCTCGATGCCTACGCTGATCGTTTGCTCAAACCACTCCCAATCCATACCCTCTGTAAATCCCGGCGGCTCGTCTGGATTTGAACGTCCAAAGAGGATGCGCGCTCCTTCGCTACGCAGGTAAAAGCCGCTTGTGAGGTCGATGGTCAACGGGTAGACATGCTGCCAGGACGTAGGTGCAGTCATATAGATCATGCGCCTCACGGGTTGGACAGGGATAGATGTCGTCAATCCCGCACGTTGCGCGATGTCGTTGGCCCATGGACCTGTTGCGTTGATGAGATACTCAGCTTCATAACTGCCCTTTGGCGTCTCTACTTGCCAAACATTGCCCGTCCGCTTCGCACTTGTAAGAGGTGCGTTCATATGCAGCGTTGCCCCACGTTCCTTCGCCAGTCTCAGATAGGTGAGTGTAACACGATGAGGGTCTACAATTCCATCAACCGGCCCGTAGGTAACACCAGCAATACCCTTCGGCTCGAATGAGATGATACGCTGTGCCGCATCGAGCTTGAGTGCATTGACAGGAACACCTAAACGGTCCTGCAAACTGGTACTCGCCAGTTGTTCATGCCAACGCTCCGGCGGCACGAGAAAGAGATAGCCAATGGGCAGATAGCCAGCATCCTCCCCGTACAGTTCCTGAAAATAGTGATACTCCTGAATGCTTTCCCACGAGAGACGAATGTTGACCTCTTCGGTATATTGTACGCGTACACCCGCCGCACTTCGACCAGTCGATCCCATAGCAGGAGCCGCCTGTGCCTCTAGTACAGTCACGTTCACACCCTGCTCACTGAGAAAGGAGGCACACGAGGCACCCATAATGCC
>CAXTUE010000582.1:0-3171 GCA_964247355.1 uncultured Ktedonobacteraceae bacterium
TTTAAAAACAGGTTCCCTAAAATTTTTTATAAAAATATAAATACTTTTTTGTTTTTTTTTTGTTTTTGTTTTTTTTTGGGGGCCCGTCGGAGCCAATTACCACAGTGTTTTGTGAATATGCATAATCTGTCACTACAGACATCTCTATCATTTCGTTGAAAACGCCTATCTATCAAACACTTTGTACGAGTGCTGGGCGTGTCTCTCGTTGAAAGGCAATCGCTCCAAGCAAAAATCCATAGAGGACAAGCGGAACGAACGAATAGAGAAAGCCGCTGAAATCAAGGCGTATATGGTTGATGAGTGTGCCGAAGAGCAGGGGAACGAGTATCCAAAAGAGTACTCCTGTAGCGGCACCGAGTAGAAGAGAGCGTCCGAGCGTTATTTCTCTTTTGCCCTCAATGGCACCAAAGATGAGGCCAAAGATGCCTCCAAGCACAACCAGTAGCACAAAGCCAACAAACTTGCCCGCGTCTTTATTATCAAGAGCAAGCCAGCGCGCAGGTGTGTGAAGGAGACCTCCGGGACCGTAGTCTGTAAAAAAGAGTATTGCGAGTACCAGTCCCGCGAGAAGTCCAGCAAGCAGTCCATTTTGTATACGTTGTGTCTTTTTTATATCCTTATCATGTCTCTTTATACAAACCAGTGTAAGAGCCGCACAAAACGATTCGGGTTTGTTGTTGATGCCAAACGTGGTGCAAGCCATTGATCAATACCTAGTCTACGCCCTGCTGGGATAGTAACAAAAACGACTGCAAGCAGTAGAAGCATGCCATACGTCCAGTACCATTCCCCCGGTGCAACCGAGAGACCAATATATAATTGCAAGGCAAGTACCAGAGAGAGCAATGCACCCAAACGGCTAAAGACGCCGAAGAGCAGACTGATTGCCACCAGCAATTCGGCTGTCCACGTACCCGCACCCAATAAAATAAAGTTTGGTAGAAAAACATGATTAATAATAAAAGAGTAGCCAGGTAAAAAGGTGTATTTGCCCTCTCGAACTACATAGTCGTGTAGTCCCGCAAAGGTAGGTGGCAGTTTCCAGAAGAGTTGCTGAAACCAGAGATAGCCCAGAAAAACACGCACAAGAGCTAATGTTAATAAGCTTCTTTCGCCCAGCGTTACAGATGGCGTTGCTGATGTCAGCACTTCTTGTCCCAACACATCCTTGCTGGCTTGTCGCCGCGCTGATGGTAATATGCTCATAAGACCTCCCGCATTTTATAGGTCGAGAAATATTCTCTACCTTCCACACGCTCATTAGGTACTTTTTTTTCACTTTTGTCAATGTCCTCATCCATGCTCTATCAAACAAGAAACTGATGAAGTATGCTACAATAGTAAATAGCACAGCCTAAATTCGTGCTATACTAAAAAGGAAAGCGCAGCGAATGAAAGGAAGTGTTCGTGGCAGATACTATTTTTCGTACTCGTGCTGGGCAAGAGATTGCTGTCAGTGCGGTGTGTGATGGAGGAGATCAGGGCTGTGGCGGTGGTCTACTCTTGCTCATGCTACAAGCTATGAAGCGTCTCGCCTCTGGCTCAGTCCTTGAAGTACGCTCGACTGATCCTGGAGTGCGCGAGGATTTACCTTCATGGTGTCGCATGACCGGCAACGAACTCCTGGCGGAACAGGAAGGCGAACTTTCCAATTGTTATTTCGTGCGAAAGGCGTGAAAATGTCTCCTGCTCCTCGCGTAGATCGTGAGCTTGACCTTGGCGAAGAGGGCTGTGGTCAACTCGTAATGACGCTCATGCTAACCATGCGCGAACTGTCCCCTGGACAAACGCTACTTGTTACTGCTTACGATCCCGCCGCAACCGTAGACATTACCGCATGGTGTCGTATGACTAAGAACAGCCTGCGCGCCATTCTTCCCGATGCCTCTGGACATCAGTTTCTTCTTGAGAAAGGACCTATCGAATAATGTTGAACAATTTTTGTGTCAATCTTACGCGCTCTACCGACGATCCTGACCGCGCAACCGTGGCGATGGTTGTCGCGAATGCAGCCGTTGCATCCGGCAAGCAGACAATGGTATTTTTGAGTAGCGAAGGTGTGCATCTGGCGAGCAAGGGCACCGCTGAGAAGATTCGCGAAGAGGGCTTTCAGCCGATGAGTACGCTCTTGCAGAACTTCATCGCAGCCGGTGGCGCGCTCTGGGTTTGTTCACCTTGTTTTAAGAAGCGCAACTATACGGAGAGCGACCTTATAGAAGGAGCGACTATCGTTGGCGGCGCGAAACTTGTTGAGTTTTTGACGAACGACGGTACGAGCGTTTCGTACTAATCTCCCTCGCTCTCGTGAGCAGAACAGAGTTCATATATGACGAAAGCATCGCTTCTTCGTGCGTTACAAGGCGAGCCGGTTGAGCAAACACCGTGGTTGCCACACATAGGAACACATGCCGCACAACTGCTTGGTGTGAGTGCGGAACGGTATCTGCAGGATGCAGGGTTGCTTGCTCAAGGTGCTCTTTTGTGTGCCGAACGCTATGCTTGTGATGGGCTTCCGCTTGTCGATGATCCGCAACTCGAAGCTATTTCGTTGGGCTGTGTTCCTCACTGGTCCGAGCAGGGGCCGCCCTCTATTATTTCATCGCCGCTCTACTCGCTACCGTCTGAACAAATGCTTCAGCATTTGCCGCCGTTGCCCGATGAGACAACGGGACGCTGGCCTACCGTGATTGCGGCAGGCTTCCTGGCGAAACCTGAGTTTGAGCGGCGCAACATTGCACTCGTTGGACTTGTCGCTGGCCCCTGCACGATTGCCTATCAGTTGCGCGGGCTAGCTCTCTTTACTGACTTTCTACGTGCCCCGGAACAGGCGGCGCAGTTGTTCGCCTATGCGGGTCAAGTCAGTGCTATTTCAGCGCGTATCTATGCGGAGCGCATTGGCTGTGATGTCGTGGCGATCAACGACACGCCCGCTACTATGCTGAAGCCGAACTACTTTCAAGAGTACGTCACGCCCAACCTGCAACCTGCATGGCAAATTATTCACCGAGCAGGCAAAACTTCAAGCCTCTGGGCTTGAGGAGAGAGCGGCAGAGTCATCCGTGAGATGGCAAGTTGTGGAGCGCAGAGTATCGCAGTTGAAGAGTGTATCGCAATGGAAGTTGTAGGCGAGGTCTCACAGGATCATCATAACCGATTTATTGGACACCT
>CAXTUE010000583.1:0-3169 GCA_964247355.1 uncultured Ktedonobacteraceae bacterium
AGGTTTCCTTTCGTAGAGATTCAACACCGAGAGAAGGTAGCGTGACGTGGTGAATCTGTTGGAAGATAGCACCTACTTCCTTCCATTGCTCATCATTCATTCCTCTCCAACTTGTGTCTCCATCGAGAAAAGGATACACGATGATGGTCCATCTCTCTACGCTTGTCCACAACGTATTGTGCTTTGTAGGAAGAGGGGCCACAACCGATGAAATTCCTTGCTCCTCGAGATAGCGAGGTACAAAACAGCTTGGCCCATAAAGCGGTCTCGACGTGACTTTGAGAAAATAGGGAGTACCCTGCTTGCTCACCACTCGATACACTCCGGCTTGATAATCCAGTCCTAGCGGGAGAAACTTGATAGAGGCAGGAGTGATATCATAGAAATCCTGTAAACTTACTCGTAGGCGTTCTACTGATATTTTTGGTTGTTCCCGCATAAGCCCTCTTTACAACTTTATCTAGCACTCCGTGATTTTCCTCTACGAGCGCGCGATGCTCTCCGGCGATGTCTTCTCGCTTTTGTGCTATTTGCTTGTATTTGTGGTAATGCTACTGTGCCCACATTTGTTGCGGCAATCGGCGATACCCATAACGAACCCCACCCTGTTGTAACATACTGTTGCACAACGTTAAAGGCGAGTGATACCAAGCGGTAGAGTGCTAGACCGGCAGCGAACTGCCATGCGAAGAAGATTGTTATAGCTACGGGTACGAGTAGCAGAAGCAATTGCATGCCCTGTGAAAGCTGTATTGCGGCATCCCTTGTTTCTGTCAATGATACAGGCTGGGCCATACGCATCTGTACAAACGTGAAAACTCCTGTGAGCAGTGGAAGCAGATGTGTTGGGTCGGGATATCCTAATGAGATATGCCACGCCGAGTTGAGAATGGTAAACCACATCAGGTTGATATCTGGTAGGCTGCTGAAATGATACAAAAATGGATACATGAGGGTATTGATGGCAGTGACAGAACGGGCATGGAGCACCGTGCTTAGCGCAAAGAACAAACCAGAGTAAACGGGAGCCTGTACAAGTAGCGAAAGAAATGGTGAAGCAGGATGAATGCCATATTCTTTGTACAAATCCTGTGTTGCTTGTAGCTGAGCGGCTCTATCATTCGGATGTTGCTTGCGAATCTCTGCTAACCGAGGTTGTAGTGCTCGTGTAACTTTAGCCTGTCGCAATTGACGCAATGTAAGGGGTAGAAGTAGCACTGAAATAATACAGGTGAGTAGAATAATTGCTAGACCAAAGTCACCAACTAACTGATAGAGCATCATGAGTGCGTTGAAAATAGGATAGGTAAAGACGGAATTGAAAAGGTCGGCAAGAAAGCTCATAGAGTTCCTCCTTTTGTACGTACTTCACGACGGAGATGCTATTTATCCTGTATACGAGAAGTGTATTGTGTCTGTTGCAAAGTCAAAAGCTTTGAAGTACTCTGTCTATAACTTGCATCGTTATATGAACGCCTCGTATAATCAGGCTGTTTTATCAATGTATTGAAATTGGAAGGAGAAGATGATGTCTAAGAAAATCCGAACTATTATCTACAACATTGTTTTATGGCTTGCTTTTATTTTTCTTTTTAGCTTCATTCTCGCTACATGGAATATCTTTTTGATTGTTCTTGCAGCTCTTCTCGTTCTAGGACTTGCTTTGTATAGTAGAAATAAACAAGCTCTCTGAGGACGTGTTTTAAGAAATATTTTTCGTCACTTGACAGCCTGCTTGCTTATACGTATACTTGAGGTGTGGCCACTTCCCACGGCTACACCTCTTACCGTTCCTCTCACTACATCCTCTTATCCTCATAGGAGCAATCCACTATGCCACTACCATCATTTCTTCGCTGGCTCTCTTCTTCACAATCGCAATCTCCACCTACGCAACAACAGCAGATACAGGAGCAGGTTGATCCTACTGCTTTCGCTTCAAGCCCTACACAGGAAGACCAGTATTGGGGACTGGCGACGGGGAGCGAAGAAGACTACTACTGGCGTCGTCTCTCGGACAATGTGTATGCTAAAGACTTGATTCCAAGTTCTTATCTCGAGGTGCATAACGCGTGCTATGAGGCGTATAATGCTAATCCGCTTGCGTTCGCGATTATCGAGATTACGACGAGTTTCGTGCTGGGCAAAGGCGTCACAATCGCTGCGAACAACCCTACTGTACAACGCGTCTTGCTGGACTTCTGGAATGATCCTGACAATCATATGGAGACGCGTGTCTACTCGCTGTGTACGGAACTCTCGCTCTATGGCGAACAGTTCGTGCGTTTCTATGTCAATCGCATGAATGGACGTGTGAAGGTCCGCCAGATTGACCCCTCGATTATTGACGAGATAGAGACCGATCCAGATGATATTGAAACCGTGCTCCGCTTCCATAAACGTCCTATTGGACCGAGCGCAACTAGTCCAGGCGTACCTTTGCCGGTGACGATATCCGGTGCGCCCAATACTGAAGGCGAATGGTTTCAGGCGGGGACGGAGGTTGTGCAGTTTTGTATCAACAAGGTCTCGAATGCGAAACGGGGCAGAAGCGACCTTGCTACGCTGCTGCCGTGGCTACGACGCTATAAGGATTGGCTGACGGACCGGGTACGAATAAACAAATACAAGGGCGCGTTCCTGTGGGATGTACGTCTACAGGGCGCGGATAAAAAAGCGATTGACCGCAAGAAAATGGAGTATGGCTATCCACCCGAACCCGGTAGCGTGATAATCCACAACGAGTCTGAGATTTGGTCTGCCGTGAAGCCGGAGATAAACGCGAGCGAGGCCGCCGAAGATGGCAGAGCATTGAAGCTGATGCTGGCTGTTGGCGCACAACTACCAGAACATTTTCTGAGTGATGGAGCGAATGGCAATCGAGCCACAGCCAGCGAAATGGGTCTGCCAACATTTCTGAAATTTCAACGTCGTCAACACGTACTCCGTGCTCTTTTGCGTACACTGCTTGATCGCGTCTTGTTGGAGGCGCGCAAAGCAAAAGTGCTGGCGGCAGATATCGACACCAGCTATGATATTCTCTTTCCCGAAATCGACGTTGCCGATGCTCAAACGTTGGCCAGTGCTACACAAATGCTCGTCTCGGCCCTGACGACCGCTAAACAGGAGTGCTGGGTGAGCGACGAAACGGCCAAGCCCTTGCTCGTCC
>CAXTUE010000584.1:0-3164 GCA_964247355.1 uncultured Ktedonobacteraceae bacterium
ATGTAAGACTGTTGCTAAGCGCAAAAGCTACGCAGATACCTAGCACAGCGATGGCCAGCAGACTTGCAATACGTGCAACCGCATTGTTCACGCCCGAAGCAGCACCAGAATAGCGATCTTCTACAGCACCCATCACCGTCGTCGTCAATGGCGCAATGGTAATCGTCATACCTAAACCAAGCACAACTACAGCCGGAAAGTAGGTCAACCAGTAATTGCTTCCAAGTCCAGTGACAGCAAAGAGCACAAAACCTACAGCAGCAATGACCGGCCCAACGATAAGCGGGAGACGCGAACCATATTTTGCTACCAGACCACCAGACCAGCGCGAGAGCGAGAATGAGAGCAATGTAAACGGCAAAAGAGAGGCACCTGCAGCCGTCGCACTGTAACCCTGGACACTAATCAAATTGAATGGCAGAAAGAAGAATGCTCCTCCAAGCCCAGCATAGAGCAACAATGTAAGCAGGTTCGTACCGCTAAATGTGCGCGAACGGAACAGCGTGAGAGGCATCATTGGGTTAGGACTACGGCCCTCTACCCAGATGAACAGCCCAAGCGCGATCAAGCCGCCAATAATACAAATTAGCACGAGCGGATTAGCAAAGCCAACATTCTCGGCCTGAATTAAACCATAGACCACACCGCCGAGGCCAAGCGCGGTCAAAATCGCGCCTGGAAAGTCAAGATGCTTTCTGCCTTCTCCACTTGTACTTTCAGGTAGATGTATTACGGAAACAAGTACAACAATCACAGCCAGTGGCACGTTTATAAAGAAAATCCAGCGCCATGACGCATTCTGTACCAACCAGCCTCCCAGCACTGGCCCAAGTGCGGACGTGATCGCGGAAAAGCCCGACCACGTTCCAATAGCTTTGCCACGCTCCTCACTATCAAATGCGGAGCGGATAATGGCAAGGCTCCCCGGTGTCAAAAGCGCGCCTCCAATACCTTGTATTGAACGCGCAATGATAAGTTCCTCAACAGTTTGTGAAATACCGCAGAAGATTGAGGCCGCAGTGAAAATAATCACGCCAAGTAGAAAAATACGTTTGCGCCCAAACTGGTCTCCTAGCGAGCCGCCAATTAGAATAAGCGCACCAAGGAACAGAGCATAGGCTTCAACAACCCATTGAACGCTCGATGCACTTGCCTGTAGTTCTTTTTGTAACCTCGGCAGTGCGACATTCACAACACTGCTGTCAATAAACGCCATACTCGATCCCAGAATCGTGGCGATAAGAATCCAAATGCCCTTTTGCTTAGACATGCTATGCTTCCTTTTTCCTGAGCACATATGGGAAGGGGAGAGTAATGAGTGTGCATACGCCCAATCGCGTAGAGACGAAAGTTCGCCCCCTTCACTACTTATACGATATGGCAAAGTAAAGGGACGAGCTTACTCTTTTGATCTCTTGTTTAAGACGCTTCTTTATGTGGAAGCAGAGAGGAATTAGCAGATGCACTACAATTCTCTATACCACACATATATAGCGTTTTATTTGGCAACAAAGAGAGGATGCAATTTATGCCCTATCTCATCGAATACGGCACCCTATACGTATTACTTGTATATAAACAAGAACAACAAGCTAACAATATTCTTTCCTATCTTCAAATACATATACTACTCATGATCTATAGGGTGCAAAATGCAACAGCTACAAACTATTCTTCCAAATGGAAGTGTTATACGAGACCGTTATGTGATCGATTCACTATTGGGTAAGGGTGGATTCAGTGCCGTCTATCTGGTACACGACACCCGCATGAAAGGCAATCAATTTGCGCTTAAGGAGGTAATCGATCCAAAGAAACAGGATCGTGCCCATTTCCTCTTCGAGGGCGAGGTACTCAAACGTCTCGATTCTGAGGCCCTACCTCGTGTATACCGTGTTTTTGAAGACGAAAAGAACGCCCGCGTCTACCTGCTAATGGACTACATCCAGGGTCCAAATTTGGAGCGTATGCGTCAACTCCAACCTCAGAACCGTTTCGCGCTTCCTGATATGTTACGCCTTATGACACCTATTGTAGAAGCCGTAGTCTATCTACAAAGTCAGAAACCACCGATTATCCACCGCGATATCAAACCAGCGAATATTATCGTTCCTCCTGATGGAGAGGGTCCTGTCCTCGTGGACTTCGGTATCTCGAAGGAGTACGATGAGGATGAGACGACAACGGCAGTGCGTAAGCTTTCTCCCAACTATAGCGCGCCTGAACAATACTCGCAGGGCACAAATCCACGTACCGACATCTATGGTATGGCTGCCATATTCTATACGTTACTGACTGGCACACCGCCAATTGATGCATTTGAACGCATCACACAAAAGAGCGACACAGGAGCCGATCCACTAAAGCCTGTAAACTTTTTTGTACCAGACATTCCTGATACCGTTGCACAGGCTATTTCTCGTGCAATGGCCCTTAATAGCGACGAACGCTTCCCCACAATGGCAGCATTCTGGAATGCGTTACAACCTCAAACATACATCGCTACAGCTCCTGCACCTGTTAAAACCAGGAAAGAAACACGCTCGCTAGAACTGGATCACTCAATGGCCATGCTAGCGTCTGTTGCAACGGCACCTAAAGCAAGTAAATATCTGCAAACTCAACAGCAAAAGCCCGTAAATCGTAGACCACTACTTCCAATCTTTACACTGCTTGCCCTGCTAGCAATGCTTATCGGAGCCTTGTTTGGTGCAAGTTACTTTAGCAAAGGTACTATCTTTCATAGCTCTGCTGCTGCTGACACACCTGTAGCACGACAGCATGTTTCATCATCACCAACCACTCAAGCGACAACGCCATCGTCTGCTACAGGCACGAAGACTCCAGCCTCCACCACTACTGTGTCTGCAACACCCTCCCCGGTGGCAAAGCAGAAACTCACGCCAGCACCAACCTATCCACACTACCCCCGGTAATTTAGATGGTACCATGACACTCACGAACGTACATCAAAGTGGAAAAACCATAGCAGGTACCCTGATTCTCACCAATGGACTCACTGGAACAGCATCATTCTCAAATGGCACGGTTGCCAGCGACAACACATTGCAGTTTCTGGTCGTACCATATACCGAGTATCCACCCTTACTCTTTCAAGGCCGCATCAATGCCGACGGCAGTCTAAACGGTACCTATTGCAGTAG
>CAXTUE010000585.1:0-3161 GCA_964247355.1 uncultured Ktedonobacteraceae bacterium
GACCCAAGCTGTGAAATTGTCTGTCCACTCCATAGCAGCAAGAAATCGCGATGATGCCAGAGGCTTGTTTTTGTTTGTCCTGTTTCAGACATACTACCTTTTTCTCGTTATCATGTTACGAATGAAAAAGCAGTCTATCCAACCCGCGTACCAGACCATTCACCTCCATCACCTTCTGTACAGCAAGCAACGTCCCGCCCACATATGGCTCAGCACCCGATCCGGCGTCATGCCGAATCGTCAGACGTTCGTCGGGTAAGCCAAATATCGTTTCAAAGGCAATGATATAGCTTGGAAGGCGTATTGAATGCACCTGAGTTCCGTCAATCGTCGCGCCTCTTGCCTCCTTCGGACCATGTATATTCTCGATTGAGATGCCTAACTGATTCTTTGAAATAGTCGCCAATTCTTCGGCTAATTCACGTGTTGTCCCACTTGGTACATCAATCTTCGCTGCACTAGCATAATCAATAATTTCCCAGGAGGGCAAGTATTGGGCCGCAATCAAGGCAAAATGCTTTGCCAGTGCAGCCGTGATAGAGAAGTTGCCAGCCGCGATGACGCCCAGCTTTTGCGCAACCGCTTTTTGCTCGATATCTGCATAATCGCTTGCGGTCAACCCTGACGTGCCAACGATTACACGTACGCCCTTATCCAGTGCCGTCAGGATACGCTCCTTCACTCCGTCAGGTCCTGTGTAGTCAACAAGGACATCTGTTGAATTCGCCAGTGCCTCTTCCAACGAATCAACTACAGTGAGATTGGCACGACTCTGGCCCAGCACCTCTCCGATATCTTTTCCTGCGTCCCTGCGAGCAATGGCTCCGACAAGTTCAAATTCATTTGACGCCAAGATAGCCTTTGTTACTGCGCTACCGGTCCAGCCTGTCGCACCTGCAACACATACGCGAATAGTCATTATAGAAACCCTTTCTCTATCACTATGTTCCCAAGCATATCAACATACTTTGCAAACGCCGCATAGGGACCAATAAGCGGAATCTCTTTGCTCAACACTTGCAAGTGTATTGCTGAAAAGCCTTGTTTTAAAAGTGTTGCCACCCACGCCTTCGCTTTTTCCACACGCGCCATATCATCTTCGCTGAGTGGCTGGTTAAGCAAACCACGTCCATAATTATAGCGTCGTAGCAAATCAGGATCACGCATATACGCTCGTAATAATGGCACTGCGACATGCTGTATAACATCTGGGTCGACGCGTTGGCACAAATATGCGACAAGCAACGTTTCATCAAGTGTTGATGAGTTTTGTAATGCGGAACGTAATTGTGTTTGCTGTTCTAAGGAGGCACGTGTAGCGTGAACAAAATTGCCTTGCGTGTCTAACGTAACATCCTGTAGTGTGCCAGGAAGTGTTGCGCCATAGCCATACCTGCCAACCCATCCTTCTAGTGCAAGATGTTGTGCTGTATTCTGCTCCCACTCTTGTGCTAACGTGCGAGCAATAGGCCAGCGCAACCATACACGAGGAGGCGTAGTTTGTGGGTCAAGAAACACTATTTCGCGTGCCGAACCAATCACCGCTTCGATAAACGCCTCTTGTTTCTCGCGTCGATTGACGCCAATTATCCATATGTCGAGTATGCCAGCTTTGCGATACGCCGTATGACGATGTATCCACTCGCTTACGTCGAGCGGCGCGCATTGAAATTCAATTGCCCACCGTCTTCCATCGACATGCTCGACAAAGATGTCCGCGATACGATTGGGTTCGGGAAGTCGCACTTCTAATCGCACAGTGGCTTGCGGAAATTGCGCTTGTAACCATTGCGCAAGGACAACTTTTCCCTGTGCATGACGCACCGATTCTGACTCAGTACTCCATGCACATTCGCCGCGTTGATGTGCAAAATGCAGTTGCATGTGCTTGTCCGGCCCACCGCGCACATGCACAACGCTCCGACAGTTCGGGCAATGAAGCACACGCTCGTGCGACCATTGCTGTAATTGTGCTAATGGCGTCTCTTCCGCTACCACTGGCCGGTTGTCGGGACCGTAGGCGACAAGCATGGAATGCTCCTTAAATTTGGCAGAGTCTCAGAGAAGTTAGCCATCCTTCTGCTCTTTATCTCCTCCTGCAAATGGTCCGAGTAGATGCGTGGGAGACATAAGCCCACGAGCGATTAATTGTAACTGAATTTCTTTAAAGTGCTCAGAAGTTAGATTTCGGATAGCAAGAATTTCCTTTTTCCTCATGGTGAGCAATTGACCAACCCTATTGATCTGGCTTCGCCTTAAGCAATTATACGTTCGGACATTGAGACCTAAATCTTCAATTGGAGTTGCGTAAGCGTTGTCAGGGGGCATACTGTATGGCATAAAGATACTCCTTCAATCTTGCTGGGAAAAAGGACATACGTTATATTCTATCATTTTTTCGCAAAAAAGTAGGATGGTAAATGACTCTGTCAACAATCGTGTGGCAAGGACCAGGGCACCCGCAAGGGAAATGCCCCTCCCATACAACAGAGAGGTTGTATGGGAGGGGCATTTCCCTTGCGGGTGCCCTGAATGTGACAAATCGCATCTGATAGTCCAATAGGTGTCAGGACCATAAATACTTCTTACAGCCCTATTAGAAGCAATAGCATCAACGCTGGAGCCAACCCCAGAAATCCAAGCCCTGCGATAAGCCCGTAACGGTCTGCTATGATACTGACGATGCCAGGAATGGCAACATCAACGGCAACAAAGAGGCTCATGACAGTACGTACAATGCTTGCATGTCCTGGCAATCTCGCATAGGCTTGCCCATTTGCTACTGGATACCAGCCTGACGCAGCTAGTCCAATCACAAAAAGCGCGAGCGTGATAATCCATATGGAGCGAAGAGTGAGTAGACCTATCATTGCGACGAGTACTACGATTGAAAGCCATAGTAATAAGCGGCGTGGCGTACTCGATTTCAGAAGGAAACGGTCAAGCAGAAACAGGCCGAGCAGTGCGCCAAAGGTATGTACAGCGACGATAAGCCCAATGGTTGCTTGACTGACATGCAATACGTCGCGCAAGTAGAGTGCTATAAAGCCGAGAAACACTTCATCGACCATCGTAGGCACAACAGCTAGTACCACCCAGCGCATCAGCACTGGATCGCGTAATGCGGAGCGTAGTCTGCCTAGAAGTGTCATGAAGGATAC
>CAXTUE010000586.1:0-3159 GCA_964247355.1 uncultured Ktedonobacteraceae bacterium
AGGCAGATGTCTGCGCAGGTATTCCTGCTGGCACCGATGGCGTCTGCTAGTTACAAGAGAGCGTTTGTCGCTTTAAGCGATAGACATTTCTCTGCTTGTTCTTAAGAAAAGAGGATGGTATACTACGTGTATTCCATCCTCATTCTCTCATTTCAACCCTACTACAACGCAGTAAACTCATTTGGAGGGACTCATGGCAGAAAGTGTTAACCCTTCCGTTGGTGGCGAGCAACGCACAGTGCCCGGACGACCACCAACCGAGCAACCCCGTCTCCTTATGCGCGGCATTAACAAGAGCTTCGGTGCCGTACGCGCACTCACCGATGTCGATTTCGAGGTCTATGATGGCGAAGTCGTTGGACTCGTCGGCGACAATGGTGCTGGCAAATCGACACTCATCAAAACAATCGCTGGTGTTGGACCAGCCGACGACGGCGAAGTGTTTGTCGCGGGACAACCTGTTAAGATTACAAGCCCACAGGTCGCGACAAATCTTGGTATCGAAACAGTATACCAGGACCTCGCGCTCTGCGATAACCTGGATGTCGTCTCCAATCTCTTCCTTGGTCGAGAAAGACAAACACCTTATGGCGTCTTATCAGAAGTCGATATGGAGCGGCAGGGACTCAACGTCTTACGCACGCTCGATGTAAAAATTCCCTCGATACGCGCCACTGTTGCTGCACTCTCCGGTGGTCAGCGTCAATCAATCGCCGTGGCAAAAACAATTTTACGCAATGCAAAGCTTATTCTTCTTGACGAACCCACAGCCGCGCTTGGTGTTGCTCAGACAAGGCAAGTGCTCAACCTTATTCTACGTCTGCGCCAGCAAGGGCTTGCTGTTGTTGTGATTTCTCATAACCTCGCCGATGTGTTCGAGGTTGTTGATCGCATCGTTGTCATGCGACTTGGCAGACGTGCAGCCACCTTTGATGTGAAAACAACGACGCCAGAAAAAGTTATAGCCGCCATCACTGGAGCAGAGTTTGGTGGGATTTTGCAGCCAAATACTACCGCTAACGGCACTGAAGGAGCAAAATAAGCTATGAGCGAAATTATTGATAAAAATTCCTCTCCCGAAAGTATAAATGTAGCTGCTTCGTCGGTTGAAGCTCCCTCCTATACACAAAAGCGGTCGTTCGGACAACTGCTTCGCGGCGATCTTGGCTTTCTTCCTGTGCTTCTCACCTTTATTGTTATCGCACTCTATTTTGAAATTTCCAGTAACGGCCTTTTTCTCACACCGGGCAATCTCTCTAATCTACTACAACAGATTGTTGCTATCGGTGTAGACTCGCTTGCCGTGACACTCGTCTTACTGCTTGGTGAAATTGATCTCTCCGTTGCAGTCGTCAGCACATTATGCGCCGTCATCATGGGTGTTCTCGCGGAAAGGCTGCATATTGCGCCAGCCCTCGCTATTATTATAGCCATACTCGCTGGTGGTCTTGTTGGAGCTATTAACGGTTTTTTTATCGCGTTCCTCCGCATTCCGTCCTTTATCGTGACACTGGCTGCATCTATTGCCTATTCGGGACTTCTGCTCCGCTTTCTAGCAGGACAAGAGACACTAATCATCAGTAACCCGTTCCTGCTATCCCTGGCAGGAAACTTCTTACCTGACTTCTTAGGCGTTGGCCTTCCCACTCTCGCCGTAATTCTCTATGCGGCAAGCATTCTGTGGGAACAGGTACAGCGAAGACGTGCTGGCCTAAAAACAAGACCATTGCTGCAAGTCATTCTACAAATTGCTCTTGTCGTGATAATTGTCGAGGGTATTGTGGCAATCCTCGAAAACACACCCTCGCCAACACCGGGCATCTATCTGGGCGTTCCTAACGCAGCCGCGATTTTCTTCGGCTTAATCTTGCTCGTCTGGATCGTTCTCACCAAAACACGCTTCGGACGCTATGTCTATGCCGTGGGCGGTAATGCAGAGGCAGCTCGCCGTGCTGGTATTAACGTAGTCCTTATTCGCATAGCTGTATTCTCTTTATGTTCCGCGCTTGCTGCTGTCGGCGGCATACTGGCAGCTTCCTATGCCGACTCAGTTGCCAGTGCTGTTAGCTCAACACTTCTTCTGAGTGCGATTGCGGCTGCTGTTATCGGCGGCGTGAGTCTGTTTGGCGGCAAGGGATCGGTTTGGTCAATTGTACTCGGCACACTCATCATCGGTAGCCTGGTCAACGGCCTCGCGCTTAAAAGTCAGGGCACAGACGTGCTAGAGATGGTTCAAGGTGCCGTCCTCTTGCTCGCTGTGACCATCGACGCTGTGATCCGTCGCATTCAAGCCGCAAGTAAAAGCGGTCGCTAAGAACACAACATACATGAATAAGGCACCGTTTGTATATAACACAAACGGTGCCTTATTCATGTATGTTGTGTTCTTTTTGGCAACTCTGTAGTTGGTCCGCGACCTGCTTCAAAGCTATCCTCGCGAAAAATAGCTTTTCACTCATCTCTTGTTGTCGCTCAACGGCATCCGGGTCGCTCGGTGAGAGGCGCAATAATGCTGTGAAATAGTAGTGCGCCAGTTGTCGTTTCACACTCCACTCGTGTAACAGCTCATCACAAGGATGGTGTGTTCGCTCATACATTTTCGTTCGTCCTCTGGGAATAGAACATCGTACTCTCCTGTTATCTATTGTATGACAGACATGATCCAGAATTGAATTGCTTCTGTGAGAAATGGTTTCTACGAGCGTCAAGAGGAATGTCTACAGGAGCAATATACATATGAGACTTTACGTTGGGGGACTCCCCTATTCAACAACTGAACAAGATTTGATCAGCCTCTTTGAGCAGGCTGGCTCGGTCGCGAACGCCAGCGTCATCACGGACCGTGAGACCGGACGTAGCAAAGGCTTCGGCTTTGTCGAGATGAGCACAGATGAGGATGCACAGCGCGCTATTCAAAACCTGAATGGCACGGTTTTGGGTAACAGAACCATTACGGTAAATGAAGCCCGCGAGCGTCCCGCCCGGAGTGGTTATCAGAGCCGAGACCGTCGCTCAGACTACAGCAGCAACGACCGCTACTAGTCTTTTCGATCGTTATGTAGCAGGGGTTAGGGTGCTTCCTCTATATACATTAGAGACCAGGACGCCCGCAAGGGGAACGCCCCTCCCATAGACGATGATTCGTCTATGGGAGGGGCG
>CAXTUE010000587.1:0-3158 GCA_964247355.1 uncultured Ktedonobacteraceae bacterium
ATATAACATATTGTTATTTGTTTGTCAAGGGTAGGGACCGCATTCATCACGTCCGTTTCACACTTGCGATGTCCAACGCGGACGTAATGAATGCAGTCCCTACTCAAGCTGTTGTGATGAAGAGCGTAATTAATTTTGTTGTCTACATTGGAGTGTCTTATGCGTTCAGCAGTTCTTTAAGGATAACGGCACCCGCAATAGCACCATCGGCATTGCTGTAGCTATACAGCACTAACAGTCCTTCTTGTGTCCCACCTTTGAAGCTAGCATTGTAGGTTATGCTGGTCGAGAAGGCCGTGTTTCCATTGCCGTTAGCTCCCTTCGCGTCTGCCGTACCGATACTTGTGTAGAGATGGTCGAGCACTTTGACTTTGCCGATAACTCCCTCGAACGCGTTTCCTGTACCCGTCACGGTTGTTGCACCGCTGAGCACATCACGATTTTGTGGAGCCGTAACTGACAGGCCATCAGTTGTTACGGCAATAACTTCCCAGATACCATTATTCGTATTGCCTTCGAGACGACTCATTGTCACCTTGAGCGTTCCAGCACCCGCGCCAGTACTTTTCACGCTGACGACCGCATCTTTATCGTGTGTATTGCCGCCACTGATAACCGTCGTCTGTGCGTTTGCTGACCATTTCAGTACCGTTGTCGCCAAATTGCTTGCAACCTGTGTCGAGTTAAGCAGGGGCAATTTGCCTTGATTGACTAATTGCTGATCGCGCTCAGCCTCGTAGCGTGTCAGATTGGGAAACACACCTGGAAAAGAAACTGGAACCAGCGTACCCGCGCCACTGGACCAAGCGAACTCACGAAACAGGTCTTGCTGGAAATTGCCATTTGCTGCGTTTGGTGCGTTAAGGCTCGACCCTTGATCTACCTCAGCGGTCAGTAGAGTATTATATGCACTAATTCTTGCGGACCCTCTATAGAGGTTGTGCAGTTTGAAGATTTGGCTGGGGTTGGGACTGGTGATATTGTTAAAGACATAGATATCCGCGTTCTGACCTGTGCCTTCGTATATCGATACGACAAGTGCCTGCAACGAGTCGTTGCTAGTAAGATTTGCGCAAGTCACGCTTTTAACCGCGTTGACACCACTACCTGTATTGATAATCGAGTCCCAGTGCGAAGGCTCACTTATCACCGCAGGACACGGTTGTGTACCGAGATGGGGAGGATTCGTTGGAGTCGCGTCAGTTGCGGCAGCCCCACCACTGCTCGTCGAGTGTGTCCCCGTACCTGCATTGCCAGGCGTACCACTTCCACCACATGCGTAAAGGCCGCACAGCAATACACAGTAGAGACAGAGACAGAGTATTTTCACGAGCCGAACAGGTATATTCACAGAGCCTCCTACATTCTGATAAAGCTTCTTATATATCTTAACGTACAAGAGGAACAAACAAGAACAGCCGAGACTCGGCTGTTCTTGTTTGTTCCTCTTGTGTAGAAATGTTTATCCTAATTCGGTTGTCTGTAGAGCGTCCATTGCCCCACCCATTGCCTCGGTTGTAAAGTAGTCTTCGGTTCCAACGCCCTGCTTTTGGCGCGTGACGAAAACCTGAAAGTCTGGCGTGGTACGGTAAAAGTAGCCATGATAGGTTGACTCATAAAAATGCTTCGTCAACACGTCGACGATCTGCTGCTCCTTCGCCGTGTACTGCTGATGTATGAGCGTATCATAGTGGTGCAAGGCAAGCAGCATAAGGCTCTGGCTACGCGTCTCTTTATATGCAGTAATGGGTACACCTTTGCTCAAATCGAAGGCAAAATAGTAGCCCCCTAACGTTGTATCCCACATATTTGTCGTTTGCTCAATAGCTTGCAATACCTGCGTCGCCACATCCAGATACTGCTGACGATGCACAAGCGAGTACGCCGTCAACAAGGCATCGGCAATTTGTCCCTGTGTTGCAGGCTTCGCTTTATAGTTGCTCACAGTGTCCTTACCGTTATTGCTAACAGTCATACTATAGTAAAACAGGTGATACTGCGGGTCCTGGGCGACTGCGATAGTGTGTTCTATCGTCTTCTCGCCAGCAGTCACCCACATTGGCGTATTCCAGCGTATGCCAGCATCAATGAGAGCTGCACCGCATGTCAATGTATGATCGGAGTTGTAGACGCCTGGGGTATGATTGCGTTGGTAGACATAGCCAAGCGTTGTGTCATAACTATTCGTATAGAAGTTGTTTGCTACACTGCGCGCAGTATCCGCAAGGGCAGAGTTATGCAAAAGTGTACTGGTCTTCAATAAAGCAAAGTAAACCCAACCCTTTGGCATATTATAGTTCTTAAAGTCGGCCAGTACTAATGAAGTAGCTCTCTGCACATCATCGCTATATGTAGTATCCTGGGGATGTAGCTGAGCATATTCTGCTAGCGACTCAAGATACAGTAAGTCCACCTGTGGATCATGGTTATGATCAGTATTACCATCAGCACCAGGATTCGTGACATTTGTAATCGCGGGATTGGACATCTTCCAATTGATATACAAGCCGCCAGTCACAGTACTGTGCGTCATCGCATTCGCATTCCATGCATGTTGATGCATATTTGTCAGCACCTGCCCCACAACTGTATCGATAACAGGTGAGTCTGTTACCACTGGTGTTACGGTAGATGTTGAGTTTCCATCTACAGAACTCTTTTTGACAGGCGTTGTTATTTCCTTGCTTCCAGCTGCGCCAACAGAGGAGCAGCTAACCAAGAAAACTGCTACAAGCAGCAATATTACTCTTCCAAAGGTTTGTAGACGCGTTATATACATGAATTATTTTCTCCTTTAACCAACTCATCGTAGGGGCCGATACATCCTGTCCTTTTAGCAATCGGAAGGAACGCCAGGAGGATGAGATACATCGGTCGCCATAACATGTATCAACCATCGCGTAAATAGACCGCAGAGCCATAGCCTTCAAAGACGATATGCATCCCTGGTGGAAAGGCAAAGCGTTTCACCACTAATGATTGATAGAGACTATTATCTGAAATGACCCAGACACGTTTGTGCGCATCAAGGATAGCATCGAGATCGTTTTGATTGAGCAATGCCTGCCCGCCCACAGAGGTTCCTACAATTCTTCCTTGCTGCTCAACAAGGAAGAGTGCTCGATCAATCGAGAAAAAGGCGTCGGCATGGCCAACGT
>CAXTUE010000588.1:0-1265 GCA_964247355.1 uncultured Ktedonobacteraceae bacterium
CATCAATATCGCGTAGTGTCTTCTTGTTCATTAGAAGCCCTTTTGTCCGACGAAGTTTGCGAGATCGGCAACGCGGCTTGAATAGCCCCATTCGTTGTCATACCATGCAATGACCTTCACCATATTGTTGCCGAGGACCATTGTCGAAAGGCCGTCGACAATGGATGAATGGGAGTCACCACGATAATCAGTCGAGACGAGCGGCGCTTCATTGATATCCAGAATGCCTTTTAGTGGGCCAGAGGCAGCGGCCTTGAATGCTGCATTGACGCTATCACGTGTAACTTCTTTACGCGTTGTTGCTACGAAGTCAACGACAGAAACCGTCACGGTTGGTACGCGCAAGGACATGCCATCGAAGCGACCCTTTAGTTCTGGAATAACAAGGGCGAGCGCACGAGCGGCTCCGGTAGAAGTAGGAATGATATTCGCACCGGCAGTGCGAGCGCGACGCAGGTCTTTATGTACCTGATCGAGGATGCGCTGATCATTTGTGTATGAGTGAATCGTATTCATCAAGCCGTGCTCGATGCCGAAGCTATCGTTGAGCACCTTCGCGGTAGGCGCGAGACAGTTTGTGGTGCAGGAGGCGTTCGAGATAAT
Source organism: uncultured Ktedonobacteraceae bacterium (assembly GCA_964247355.1). GTDB lineage: Bacteria > Chloroflexota > Ktedonobacteria > Ktedonobacterales > Ktedonobacteraceae > JBBQVS01. The sequence continues at coordinate 604 of CAXTUE010000588.1, forward strand.
GTTATGCTTAGCTGGATCATACACATTGTCGTTCACGCCGAGCACTATAGTGAGGTCTTCGCCTTTCGCAGGCGCGGAAATAATAACTTTTTTTGCACCACCGCGCAGGTGAGCGGCGGCCTTGTCAGCATCTGTGAAAAAGCCTGTTGATTCAATTACAAGCTGTACACCAAGATCGCCCCAGGGAATTTGCGCTGGATCGCGCTGTGAAATAACTTTGATATTACGACCATTAACAACAAGGGCTTCAGGTGTTGCCTCAACCTCACCTGGGAAACGTCCATAGGTGGAGTCATATTTCAGCAGATGCGCGTTTGTCTGCGTATCGGTAAGATCGTTGATAGCTACGATCTCGATGTCACGTGGATAGCGTTCAAGCATTGCCTTCATTGACTGACGCCCGATGCGTCCAAAACCATTGATGCCTACACGAAGTGTCATTTTTATTTCTCCAGTTCTTTTTTGCTATGGCGAAATGAATGTTTCACGTGAAACATTTATGTCTTTGAAAGTAGGGACCAATTTATTCCGTCCTCGTCGACATTTTGACGTGTGAACAAGGATGGAATAATGGTGCTTCACAAACTCTTCTGAATACCGTAGGGACAGGAATATTAAAATGCGGGGTGTGTGGTTGAAAAAGTGTTACGCGCCTGGTATAT
>CAXTUE010000588.1:1275-3154 GCA_964247355.1 uncultured Ktedonobacteraceae bacterium
GCCCGTTTTTGGGTCTCCCACCTGGTACCCCGCCGGTTTTAATTGCGGTCCCTACCATAGCATATACACAGTAGTTCATGAAAACGCATCATCGGTCCCCACAGTTAGCATATCTTGATGCAGTTAAGGAATAAATTCGTCTCTTTATAAGGGTATCATCTCTATACGTAACTAGCAAGTAGGAGGCATACTCAAGCAATAGGAGGGATAACGCCGATTGAGAAGCGAATATAGTCGTCTGTGTAGCCAAAGCCGGAACCAGGGACACCCGCAATACCAGTCTTCTCGAAGAGCGAGAATGCGTCTTCTCCTGGGTATAGTTGACTCCAATTATAGACGGTTGCATCATCATCGAGGTAGATATGTTTGAAGAGATGCTGTTCTTCATTGATGCGTTGTAACTGCGCGATAAAGCGTTGACGACGTAGACGATAGAAGGCACGAAGTTTTTCGGAGAGCCACGGACGAGCGTCGAGGAGACGGAGGTAGGCCATAAAACGCAGTTGCCATTCGCCAGGAAGCGAGGCCATCGTATTGGTCCAGCAAGGATTTAATTGCGGCATGAGTTCAACATCACCAGTCGTTACCCAACCAAAGCGTTCTCCGGTAAGGCTATAGGTTTTGGAAAAGCTGCTCACAAAGATTGTATGTTGTAAAACATCAGGTTCGGCAAATATCGCCATACGTGCGCGATCATGCTCAGGATTGCCCGTTCCGATATAGGCTAAATCGGCGAGTATATACACTGAATGTCCGGCTTCTCGATGCATATGTAGCGTGGCATACAGGTCGTGTAATTCTCCAGGCGTGTATGCGAATGCTGTAGGATTATTGGTGATGGTGAGGTAGATAACGCGAATATCGGAGTGCTCAGTAAGAAGCATATCCAGTTGTTTGCCAGTCAACTTAAAATTATTCTCCCCTAACGTGCGAAAAGAATGCATAGCATAATTGAATGAGCGCGCTTGCCATTCTGGGACTCCGAACCCCGGCTCTGGAAAGAGAATACCTACCTTCGACATGCCTTGTTTAGAAAACATAAGGTGCAGACCACGCAACACTTTATCTATGCCATCCATCGCCCCCAGACTCGCAGCCACCTGTTCCTTGCTAATTGCTAGCCCCCACTGCTGCATTTCCTGGGCCAGACGTTCACGCAGAACAGGATTGCCGACGCCGTAGATATCGTACATACGGGGATCAAAATACTTTGAGAGCAAGAGTTTTTCACACTCCATCATTTGCTCGCGTAACCAGAGGTAGGTAACGCCTGCTGCCGTATAGCCTGCTATATTCTCGCCTGGCAACGCAACGCCAACCTCGTCGGCGAGCTGACGATAGTCTTCTCCATTCTTCTCAAACTCGGTAACGAGACGGAGATTAATATCTCCAATTGTGCGATTCACTATCTCAGATTTTATGATCTCTTCCGGTATACCACGTTCGCGACACACTTTTTCGAGTTCCGCGACCGCGCGCGCCATCATACGAATAGGGCCAGAACCTTCTTGAAGATGCGGTCTATAACGTTCAATAATTTCGTGTCGTAGTTGTCTTAGTAGGGGAAGGTATTTATTATAAGAGGAAGAGTCGATAGAATCCTCGTGAGTAATCACCGTGTTAAGCTCCCTTCATATGTGCGCACCGTTGCGTATCTGTAAAACGACATCATCGTCATTTCTTTTAGTCTAACATATGGTAGTGCTGCAATCCAATGTTTCACGTGAAACATTACACTTCTGAAAACACTCCGTCTTTAACAGCTTGAGCTAACATTGCTATATCTGGCGCGAGAATTCGATCTTGCTCAAGCTTTGTAACAGATGTACGTACACGGTCGTACGCATTTTGCACACCTGCACCAGGACGAAGGGGCTTA
>CAXTUE010000589.1:0-3138 GCA_964247355.1 uncultured Ktedonobacteraceae bacterium
GATTGGGGCCGAGATACACAAAAAAGTGTGTGCATGGATTGGGGTGCCTGAACGCGAATAATATTTTATAGCTTTTGGAAATATATCCGATCCATATCGTCTTTACTCTGCCTTGTCTTTTTCACCATTTCATGCTATATTTATAACACGTACTACAAAAACAGTACGTTTTATAAATATAGCACGTTGAGAAAGCAATTATGATAGATAAAGAAATTGCTGAGGTATTATCGGAAGACGTACCTGTGATAATGCCGGAACTTCCAGCGCGGCTTCTGGTCAACACGGTACAGCAATTCAAGGCACTTGGCGACACTACCCGTTCGCGCATCCTGGGCATTATTCAACTGCAACCGGCAACGGCGAAGCAGATCGCAGATAGGCTGGGGATTGCGCCAGGGACTATCGGGCATCATCTGCAAGTGCTTGAGGCAGCGGGGCTTGCGCGAATCGTAGCCCGTCGTCTGATACGAGGCATTGTCGCGAAATATTACACACGTACAGCGCGCATCTTTGTCTATGATTTTCCATCGGAGGTAGTCGATGATGTGTCATCCACCCTGCATATGCACACAAAGGTACGAGACGAGCTAGAGGCAACACTTTCCGAGAAAGCAAGCGGCAAACAGGACGCAGCATTTCCAAAGGACCATTATTCAACAGCATTTCCACATGCTCGCTTATCTGCCGCACGTGCCGAGGAATACAGCAAGCGCATAGCCGCACTTATTGACGATCTCATACAAGAACCAGCCGATCCAGATGGGAAAGTATATAGCTTCTATACCGCTATGTTCCTGGCACCGTCATACTTGCAACATGAGAAGCAGCAACCTGCTAGCGAAGAGAGTGAAGCATAAAGTAGGAGGCCAACATGAGTAGCAACTCTACAAAAGTTGTAGCCACAAAGCGTCCATTCAGTAGCGACTTTTGGAAATATTGGGCCGGTCAAACCATCTCTAATCTCGGTAGCTCTGTCACACTGTTTGCGATACCCCTGCTCATCTATAAGCTGACTGGCTCCGCCCTTAACCTCGGTATCGCAACGGCGGCGGAATTCGCGCCGTACTTATTGTTTGGCCTACTACTAGGCGCGTGGGTAGACCGTGTGGACCGTAAACGCATGATGATCTTCACTGATGTAGCCCGTGCCTTGATCATTGCCTCAATTCCTGTGCTTGCACTATTCGGCTTCCTCTCGGTCTGGTGGATTTATATCGTCGGCTTTCTGCAATCGACGCTGACGATTTGCTTTGAAGCGGGACAGTTCGCGGCAATTCCTAACCTTGTCGATAAGGACGATCTGGTAACAGCGAATGGACGAATACAGGCGAGCTATTCAGGTGCAAGTGTGCTGGGTCCGTTTCTGGCTGGCTTACTAGTCGCACTGGTGCCGCTCTCAACACTTCTGTTCGTCGATGCCTCCTCGTTTCTGCTATCGGCAGTTTCGCTCGCGCTGATCAGCATGAGTTTCAACCCTCCTCAAGATGAGAAGCAAGAGGAGCCAAAAAGCATTCTACGCGATGTGAGAGATGGCTTGCGCTATGTATTGGGCCATCCCGTGTTACGCAACATTTCGCTGATGATGGCAATGGTGAATTTCGTGGCTACGACAACCTTCACACAACTCGTCCTCTTCGCGAAGATACAATATCAGGCCAACGATACGCAGGTGGGCTTGCTCTACTCCGCGAGCAGTATCGGCATCGTCATTCTTTCGCTGCTAGCAGGTATCCTACGCAAACGCTGGACGTTTAGCACGGTAGCACTGGGCGCGCTTATGACTGAAGGCATACTCGTGGTGGCGTTTGCCTTTACGCACTGGTACTGGCTAGGACTTCCTCTCTGGGCATGTATCGGAGGACTTGGTATTCTCTTCAACATCAACACGAGCAGTCTGCGGCAAGCTATCGTTCCCAACAATATGCTAGGCCGTGTCATGAGTATCGCAGGCGTTCTGGCATGGTCAGCTATTCCTTTAGGATCGCTGCTCGGTGGCCTCGTCATTAGTTGGACACATGACATTGCCCTCGTCTACGGTGCAATTGGTGTCCTCACCTTCCTCATCGCGCTTACCTTCTCGTTTACTCCACTTGGACATGCCGATAAATATCTCCCTGAAAAGTCGCGTATTACATAGAATGCGCCAATTATAGTATACTTACCATTTCTTTCCTATGATAAGATAAAATCAAAGCTATCTATCACCTTTCCAATCTCTATAGCTACATAAAGGACGTTCCCAATGAAGAAAATCTTATATTTAGACTGTCATTCGGGTATTAGTGGCGACATGTTTCTTGGTTCGATGCTTGATGCGGGTCTGTCTTTTGAGATATTGAGGGACATGCTTGCTGGCTTGCGACTTGAAGGCTATCAGCTTTCGCTTGAGCCTTTTCACGACAAAGGCATACGCGGCGTCCAGTTCGATGTCACCTTAACCGAGCGCGAACAACCAACACGCCATCTTGCCGAGATTGTAGCACTTTTACAGGCTTCCCAACTACCTGAGATAGTGCGCGAGACCGCGATTACAATCTTCCACACGCTTGGCGAGGCCGAGGCCCATGTGCATAATGTTCCACTGGAAGATGTCCACTTTCACGAGGTTGGTGCGGTCGACGCAATAATCGACATCACAGGAGCCGCAATTGCAATGCATGTTATGGAAATCGAGCAGGTGTATGCCTCGCCCTTGCCATTCACAAGAGGACATATACGCATGGCGCACGGGCTTATGCCACTACCAGCACCAGCAACGCTCGAAATTTTACGTCGCGTCAAGGCCCCATGGATGCCCTGTCCTATCGAGGGCGAACTAGTAACGCCCACTGGTGCTGCTATACTCGCAACGCTTGCCCACTTTGACATGCGCGCCATGACTATTGAGCAGGTCGGCTATGGCTTCGGACAAAAGCAACTGGCGTGGCCTAACTGTGTTCGGGCTTGCATCGGTTATGAATATGAAGCTACCAGTTCCCAGAGGCAAGAAACAAACGCACTTCACACGCACAATCATAGTCACGACCATCATACTAAACATATTCATGTGTAACATTCTCCACGACCAGAGTAAGGTGAAAGATAGGGAAGAATCCCTATTGGCGTCTTGCACTCGTTGATGTATGGTACATATAT
>CAXTUE010000590.1:0-3126 GCA_964247355.1 uncultured Ktedonobacteraceae bacterium
CCGTTGAGCACTATCTACAACCATATCGAGACAAAGTGATACACTGCCGTACGGTAGCGGATGTAGTTGCATTTGAGCGAACACTTATTCCTGATTAGGTGTTGGGACGGCGGATGCGTACTTTTGCACGATGTCGATAAGGGCATCAACATCAAAAGGCTTTTCGAGAAACGCATCGGCACCACTTGTATCAGCGACCTTACTGGCATCTGAATGAGCCGAAAGCATAATTACAGGAATATGTTGTAGCCGTGCATCGGACTTGATGCGTCTGCTGATATCGCGCCCATCTTCTCCTGCTAAAAGAACATCAAGCAAAATAGCATTGGGAAGCGGTGAGGTGAGCATGTGCAAAAAAGAACTATCCATGCTTGTTTGAACGATATAGCCCTCACCTTCAAGGACAATCTGGACCACCTCTAAAATACTTTCCTCATCATCAACAACCAAAATACGTTGCGACATGTCGTGCTCCTCCAAATATACTTTTTTGTGTTCAGGACGCTTTTGTTTCTGGCTCTTCGTGTGCAAAGGGCAATGAGAATGAGAATGTAGACCCCTGGCCCTCGACACTCTCTACTGAAAGTACACCACCATGCTGAGCAATGATTTCGTGTGCAACATAGAGGCCAACACCAAGACCTGGATAAGTAGTATCGTTGTTATCGTACACGCGATAAAACCGCTCAAATACTTTTGCTTGCTGGTGCTTAGGAATACCAATACCATAATCTTGCACCTGCACCATCACCTGTGTAGAAGTGGTTGACAAGTTCACGTGCACAATACTGCTCTTTGGTGAATATTTGATGGCGTTCAGTAGCAAGTTGCGCAGAACCTGTTCAAGACGGTCTTTATCGCCAAAAACTTCTTTGCCTATTGACCCATCAATCTCAATTGTATAGTGCGTTGTCGTTTTTTGTATGTCTTCTACTACATTTCGTACAAGTACATCGAAATCAAATGGCTCTTTCTGGAAAACGAGTTTATTGGCTTGCAAACGTGAAACATCCAACATGTTCATAATGAGTTGTGTGAGTTTGTTGAGTTGCGTATCCATCCTCGATAGATACTGCACTGGCTGTTGCTCGCCTTCCTTCTCGAACATACGCTGTAAGAGTTGGGTATAGGCCTTCACGCTGGTGATAGGAGTACGCAATTCATGACTCACCATGCTCAAAAAGTCATCTTTACGACGCTCTGCCTCTTTACGCTCAGTGATATCCGTTATAAAGGTAATGCTTACCATATCGTTAGCGAGTGGCATGCGTCCAACGTTAACCGCTAAAGTAAACGTCGAGTTGTCTTTGCGCAATCCAGTTGTCTCGTAACTCGTTGGTGCTGTTTCTCCACGCGCTCGCAGTGCAACATAGGTCAATATTTGTTTCCGGCACTCAGGTATCACTAGTTCCAGGAACGGTATACGCATTAATTCTTCTGCTGTATCATAGCCGAACATGTTAACAAATGTTTGATTGATGTATATGTTATTCGTACTTTGCGAGACAGCGATGCCAATTGGAGCGTTATCGCACAGGAGCCGGAAGCGCTCTTCGCTAACACGTAGCTGTTCTTCGGAATTCTTCATATCCGCGAGAATTGCTTCGGCCTGTCTCGCGTGAGCTTCGGCACTGGCACGCTCAATCTCTAATTGACGCAACAGTTGTTCGCGCTCCTCCTCTGCCTGCTTGCGCTGTGTAACGTCATGAAAATACACGGCAAGGCCATCACGTGATGGATAGACACGCACCTCAAGCCATGTAGCAACGGGAGCATAAAAATCTTCAAATTGGACCATCTTCTGCGTCGCTAAAGCTTCATTATACTTCTCGTAGAAGATCGATTCGGTCGATCCGGGAAACTCCTCCCACACGTTCCGTCCTAACAATGCTTCCCTTGTTCGTTGTAACAATAGTTCAGCTCGATGGTTCACATATGTGAAACACCATTCACGATTAAGTGCAAAAAATGCATCAGTGATACTCTCAAGAACCGTCACTACCGAGTCGTTTGTGTCGCGCATATGCTCTTTGCCTTGAAATGAAACTTGAGCATGCAGATGAGCATCCCTTCAAACATCCCTACTCAGTTTTCTAATCATAACATACTACAGGTGTTCTAATCCTTAGTAGAAGCTTAGAAATATATTCTACTCATGAGGTATGCTCCTCCGTATAGTGCGCTTCCCACCCCCACGGTAGCTGTTGCCAACGATTGCTTTGCGCAAAGGCAAAACCCTGTGCTATCACTGTTCCCTTATAGCCTGCGGGAACCTCCGCGAAGTGCTCAGCCTGCGAGCGGGGAAAGATACCTAAATCGAAGTCCCAGGGAGTGCCGATATTAGCAACCAGAGCACGCCACGGTGAATTCTCTTGCCAGCTATCGGTAAGATATGCTCCCAACTCACGAAACGCGCCCGCCTGCTTCTGTAGAATTGCCCAGAGCAGTGAACCAGTCTGTACAGAGTAGGGAGAGGAAGCCGATTCGTGCAAGACACTTTGATCAAAAAGTAAACTAAAGCCTACCCACGAAGGCTGGTCCTCTGTGCTGGGTACAGCCACATCAACGAATAACGATATCTCTATACCCGCACACTCAATTGTAGCGTGGGAGTCTTTCTCTTGTAGAGGAGTAAGAGTAAATGGAGCGGCGTAAACATCGCCCAGCCCGTCATCGGCAGAGGTGGGCCAATGTACAGCATCAAGCCAGTCTAATACATGTACATCAGTACAGCCTAGCTGTTCCAGCACGAGCTTATAATGGGCGGCAACAATAGTATATGTGCGTTCGCTACAGGTGGCATAGGTTTGTATGTGCGCATATTCTTCCATGGTATCTATCCTTTTGTGTGCTCTTACGTGTCGTATTTTCTCTATTTTACAGGTACTGTCGAGAGGGAAGAAGGGCAAATGATATAGCCGATAAATCGCGTCCGAGGGCAATTCGCTGCCTGTACCTTAACAAGATGCAAAGCTTTCCCGTGGACGATTTCTACAATTACCACCACTCAGAAATTTTTCGCAAAAAAAGTGTTGACAAAGCACAATGAATATGGTAGTATACACCGTGTCAAGAGAAACCACCTGCATGTGCAGGTGAGCTGGTGACTATAGCGAAGAGGGTACA
>CAXTUE010000591.1:0-3123 GCA_964247355.1 uncultured Ktedonobacteraceae bacterium
ATTGCGCAGAGGTCGAGTAGTTCGTCGAGATGGGCAGAGGGTACGGCCAGCACCATGCGCTCCTGAGCCTCGGAGAGCCATATTTCCCACGGCGCGAGACCTTGATATTTCAATGGGGCATGTGCGAGATCGACGCGTACGCCCGTATTAGCGCCCATCTCGCCAATCGCGGACGAGAAGCCGCCCGCGCCACAGTCGGTAATGGCGGTATACAGTTTGCGGTCGCGCGCCTGTACGATGACATCGGCGACCTTCTTTTCGGTAATCGGGGCGCCAATCTGTACCGCCGTGCCAGCCTGCGCGTTAATCTCGACGCTCATCTCGCCCGAAGAGAAGGTCGCGCCATGCACACCATCGCGCCCTGTACGTCCACCCAGCACGACGACATTATCGCCGGGTGAAACGGAGTTTGGATGGCTACCGTGTGGCAGAATACCGAGACAGCCGCAGAAGACAAGCGGGTTATACAGGTAGCCGCGATGATACAGGATTGCGCCATTGACGGTAGGTATGCCCATCTTGTTGCCATAATCACGTACACCGTCGACAACGCCCTCGGCGATACGACGCGGCCCTAGCACACCCATTGGCATCTGTTCTACAGGCGTGTCGAGCGGTCCGAAACACAGGATATCGGTACAGGCGATAGGTTGGGCCGAGACGCCGAGCACATCGCGAATCACGCCGCCAACGCCCGTATTCGCGCCACCGAACGGCTCAATCGCCGAGGGATGATTATGCGTCTCGACCTTGAAGGCGATATCGTGCGTGTCTGTGAAGCGTACAATGCCAGCGTTATCGCTAAATGCCGAGACGAGCCAGTCCTGTCGTACGTGCTCAGTTGCTCGCATGAGATAGCTTTTGAGCAAGCCAGCAATCGTTTCCTGTGTGACAAGTGACCCGGAGTTATCATACTCGCTATACTGAATGGTGGCTTTGAAGGTCTTGTGCGAACAATGTTCCGACCATGTTTGTGCCAGTGTCTCCAACTCGACATCCGTTGGTTCGCGTCCCTGTTCCTTATAATGCCTCTGAATGGCGCGCATCTCATCGAGGTTCAGGGAAAGCAAACCCGCTTTGCTAAAGGCCATCAATTGCTCATCATTCATGGACAAAAGATTTGTCGCGTCCTTGTCGATGGTTGATGCTGGTAGGGACCGATGTATCACGTCCTCCTGGCGAATCAATATGCCAGGAGGACGTGATACATCGGTCCCTACATGGGTATTCGACGATGCGGGGTGCATTTCGTAGCGTTGAATAACGGGATTGTAGAGTAGCGATTCGGCGATGGTGCGTACATCGTTAGTGCTCAAGCGAGCGTCGAGTATGTAGCGTGTACCTGTTTCGACATGTGCGAGCGTGGAAATATCGAGCATATGTGCGCCGGTCAGAACGCTTTCGGCGAGTGTATCGGTGACGCCGGGATGAAAGAAGACATCGACGGTATGATATGTCGCGTGAGGGTGCAGATCGTCTAGCACAACCGCCTCTTGAATAACGGGATCAACGAGGAGCTGTGTGATAAGCTGATCTAATTGAGGGGAAGTGAGTGTGCTTGAAAGGTGATAGAGGGATGCTGTGCGGATATATAATGGTATATCAGAGAGGGGTGCAAGCGACGGGAGTCGGTGCGGTGAAAGCTGGACTATTTTTCGAGCGAGTCGTTGAGCCTGCATATCGTGTTGCTCTGAGACTGCTCGCACCTCGATGTATTGTACTGTCACGTTCCTGTTCCTGAGATTGCTATTGCTGTTTTGATATGTCAACTGTACGGGTCTAATTCTATTACACTCCAGAGATTGCATTCCAGAGATACGGGGTGTGATAAATCAGACCCGTACAGGCATTTGTGTTATTTGATTATGTTACATTAATCATGATAATATACGGGCGTGTCATATGGGACGTGGTTATTGTAACACCTGTATTATGTCTATGGCAAATTTTTTAGGTTTTTGGAAACACGTACGTATGAATACAATGACGGATGTTGTGATTGTTGGCGGAGGTGTCATTGGCTGTGCGATTGCTTATTTTTTGCGTAAGCAGCATGTTGATGTGACGCTTCTGGAGCGGGGCAAGCTGGGTGGAGAGGCTTCGGGGGTGGCGGCAGGTTTGCTTGCTCCGCTTGGGCCGCTCTCTGGTCCTGGTCCCTTTGCGGACCTTGTGCTTGCGGGCTTCTCGTCTCTGGTCGCGCTGGTGTCGGAGCTAGAGGAGGAGAGTGGTATGAAGATGGGGTATGAGCGAACGGGCGCGTTGCGTGTTGTGTGCAATCAGAAGCGGGTTGCGCATCTGCGGAAGAGAATGCAGAGCTGGCAAGGGCTTGGACTCCAGCTTTACTGGCTGGATGGAGATGAGGCACGTCAACGCGAACCCTTGCTGGCGTCCGATGTGTGTGCCGCTATCTATGTGCCGGAAGAGTCACAGATTCGAGCGGCGTCTGTTGTGCAGGGGTTCGCACGTGGCGCACAGCGAATGGGGGCGCATATCCATGAGCAGCAAGAGGTCAATCAACTGCTCACAAACGGTGCAAGAGTCACGGGTGTTTGCACAGGACAGGGCGAAACGATTTTCTGCAATTCTGTTATTCTTGCTTCGGGCGCATGGGTAGCCCAATGTGCAGCGTGGTTGAATGTGACGCTACCTATACATCCCCTGCACGGTCAACTGCTTTCCTTACTCCAACCTTCCCCACCGCTCCAGCATATTGTCTTTGGCAATGCTGGTTATCTGGTGCCACGAGGAGATATGTTGTTGGTAGGAGCCACCAAAGATGAGAGAGGATTTGACGCCACAGTAACGGAACAGGGCACATCCTGGTTATATGAGACCGCGACACAGCTTGTGCCTGCGTTACGGAGTAGCGAGATACAGGCGACATGGGCTGGCCTGCGACCTCACACGCCCGATAGTCGTCCAATCGTGAGTTTTTTGCCAGCGTGGGAGAATATCATTCTCGCGGCTGGACATAACAGTGTTGGGGTGATACTTAGTGCTCTTACTGGGCAAGGCGTCGCTGAAATGATCACTACTGGAGAGGTGCCGCTGTTGTGGAGACCGTTTTCGGCAGAGCGTTTTTTGGTCGAATAGTTGTAATACGTCAATAGTACGGGTCTGATT
>CAXTUE010000592.1:0-891 GCA_964247355.1 uncultured Ktedonobacteraceae bacterium
AACATATGGGCGGTACCGGAAAACGTGCGTGTGGACTACCGATTTCTGCAGGATAAGTTTGCCGACTACTTCTAGGCAAGGAAAGTATACCCTAACCACGCTCAAAAGACACTACAATTAGTTCGAGAAAATTTATAAGTAAACATAATGCATCTCAATAAAGAATCTGTTACTATGTTGCTCAAGACAGAGAAAAGAAAACGGAAGTAGAAAGGGGAATGCCAGTGTCCCGATTCCTCATCGCATTTGATACCGATCACATAAAAGGCTACGTCTTCGGCACCAACAAACTTCGAGAAATCCGTGGCGGGAGTTCTCTACTGGATAGTCTCAATCGCGTCAGTACAATAGATGCCGCCATAGAATTGAAAAAAAAGGGCGAGAAATCAGTAACATGTACTCTTATCTACGCCAATGGAGGTTCAGCATTGTTTCTTGTTGACGCAGAGGATGCGGACGCGCAGGCTGAAAAGCTGGGGAAAAAGGTGCAAAGGCATTACAGAGAAAAAACGCATGGGGGAGCATCCATCAGCTACGCCATTCAGCGTCTTCCAGCTTACAACGGCGAACGAGAAGACCTCATGAAGCTTGAGCAATTCGACGATGGCACCGAGATGAAGGATGTGCTACACCTGTTGCGTGTAAAACTGCGACTGGCAAAAGATAGCCTCGGTCTGGCGCAAGACGCGGACGAAACATTGCCTATCGCATCCCCCACATACTCCTTGCTCTGCACCTGCGAATCGTGCGGCGTCAACTACGCGCAGGTTGTGTTCGCGGACAGCGACAATCCAGAGGGACGCTATTGCCTCGTGTGTAAGGGGAAACGCGACGAAAATGAAAAAGTCACGAAGCAAATCAAGGAAAAAACAGTGCCGCCGAATTCGCTAT
>CAXTUE010000592.1:901-3122 GCA_964247355.1 uncultured Ktedonobacteraceae bacterium
GTTCGGGGACAATCCACAACGTCCCGAAGACTTCAACGTGTTTCGGAGCTTTACGCATGGCAAAGAGTACATGGGCCTGATTTACGCGGATGCCAATAGCATGGGCGTCGAGATCGCGAAGTTGAAAAGTCTCAACGCGACAAAAGAATTCGCGGATGTAGTTGATAATGCCGTCTTTCAAGCAATGGCATACGCCATTCAACAGTACCTGCCAGTGCAAAATAAGACGTTTCCCTTCGACATATTGCTCATAGGCGGGGACGATATTGTGATGGTGACGCCCGCAGACAAGGCGATGCAGATTGCATACATGCTCGCCAAAAAGTTTCACGAATTTACAGGGCAGAAATACACGCTCTCGGTGGGTGTTGTGCTGGCACCAGTAAAGTATCCATTTACGCTGCAACGCGACATGGCCGAGGCGACACTTAAGGCGGCGAAAAAGTCTGCCGCGCAACGCTTCAGAGGAACGGCAGCAACGAATGAGAACAAGTCCGAAGAGTCGCGGGTCAACTTTGTGGTTGTGACCGGCAATACAAGCTTGGGCTATGAGAAAGAGTACGAGGACATGCACGGTAAAGTGCGGGGTAGTTCAAGAGAATTTCTCGCGACGATGCGTCCCTATACGCTCTCGGACCTCGACTGGTTGCTCAAACAACTACAGAAGGGCAATACGGAACGCCTGGGCCGCACAAAACTGCACCAGTTGCGCGAGGCAATCCTAAAACTCAATCACACCACGAGCATCGTCGAGGCTCTCGGATTGTTGCGCAACTGGAAAAAAGAGGAGCGCGATTTCATGCGCGCGATGGCGAAGCAGTTTGATACACGTGTGGGTACAAAACAAGAGAATATGGGACCGCTCTTCCCGTGGTCGCTTGATGGAGAGGGTAGCACGGACACACTGACGATCTATCGAACGCCGTTGCTTGATTTCATTGACCTGTACGATTTTGTCACGTCGTAGGAGAGGGTAATTAAAAAATGCTAGTGCAAATAGATTATGAATTTGCGTTTGACGCGCCGTTCCACTTCGGCACAGGCGTGACGGCAGGCTTGATTGACCGGACGGTTATCAAAGATGCTGGAGGCTATCTCTACGTTCCCGCCTCAACATTTAAGGGGGTAGTGCGCGAACATTGCGAGCACTTGAGCCGTTTCTACCTGCCGGATACGACGGTTGCCAGTCCACACGATGCACGGGCAACCCTGAATCAGTTCTGGCAAACAGCTTCGTTGATCAGTCGCATCTTCGGCTCTCCACTCTCCCCCGGCGGTCTGCACTTCGACGACGCGCGACAAGAAGAGGACGAACGCAGTAAGTACAAAGAGCTGCAAACGAGCACCGCGACACAGGCGCGCAGTGATCGCCTGACACGTACCGCCGCGAACGAGGCCCTGTATACCAGCGAGTTTGGCAATTCTTACCTGCTCTTCCGTGGTGCAATCAAGGGACAACTTCATTGTACACCCGTTCCCTCGCTGTCCGTTGGCGAGACGGACTTACCACAACCAACCTACTCACTCTTACTGCTCCTCGCTGGCATGCTGATGGTCGAGCGACTCGGTGGCAACAAATCAACGGGCAAGGGCCAGTGTCGCTGCGACATCAAGGTTGTGCGGCTCGATAAAAAGCGCTGTAACGATGCGCTATGGAGATCATGGATACAGCAACTTGAGCTTCTAGGGACATACGCCGCTAGTCCAGAAGGAGGAAAGGCATGAAGCGTTTCTATCTCAAAGTAACCGCCGAGTCCGCCTTGACCATTCGCTCCGACCATGCCGAAGGCGGTGTAAAAACAACGCATGCGATTCCAGGCGCGACATTGCTGGGAAGCCTTGCCTCCGCGCACCGCACCTTATATACGGAGAACGATAAGGATTTTACAACGTTTTTTCTGAGCGACAATATTTCTTTTCCGCAACTCTATCCCGCGAAATTCGCGAAGGACAGCTTTCAGGATACGTTTGAGCCGGTGATGCCGCTACCTAGAACAGCACAGTCATGCAAGCGTTTCCCTGGTTTCCTGCCTTCCCCAAGGGAAGATCACGAAGACGAGCAACATGGCGTACGGGACAGCCTGTTGGATTGGGGTGCCTTCTCATTGGTGCAGAAGAATACAAGAACGGCACCTGCGATTAAAGCACTCCTTACTCCTTTCAACGATCATGAGTATTGCAGCTACAAGAAAGGCCGCTACAATGGTACTCGCTGTAATCA
>CAXTUE010000593.1:0-2469 GCA_964247355.1 uncultured Ktedonobacteraceae bacterium
CTGTAGCAACCTTCTAATGATGTATCTTCCCATGCATACCTCCAGCAAAGCAAACTAAAAGGACGGGAAACGATGTAAAGCGTAGTATAACATATTTTCTTTCTACATCAACACCTTTTTCAGCACAATTCGCAAATTTTGCATCTTGACGAGCCGTTCTTAATAATAAAGAAAAGTGCCTTCGACGAGACATATGAAGTCATTCAATCAAAGACACTTTTCTAAAACTACCTAAAGAAGATGTACGTCTCCTCGAGCGCTATTCTTTAGCACTTTCCGCCAGTACACCACCACTTGTCGAGACCAATAGTTTCACTTGCGCCTTGAGGACCTGGAGCGTAGTTATGCGCTGTGGTCTTGGCTATTGCAAGGTCTGCTGGACTGTATAGAATAACAAATGGGAACTCTGTGAGTTCAATCTGGTGAATTGCATTGAATGCTTGCTGACGCGCATTTGGATCAACTGTTTGCTGCTCCTGATTGAGCAACTTATCCATCTGGGGAGTGCAGTAAAAACTCCAGTTTTGACCTTTTGTACCCTGCTGACTACACGCTAGAAGCGAGGCATCATCAGAGTCGTACACATACGAGTTCTCGAACTCGGCTATATCGTGTTTCCCACCGGGCATAAACGTACCGAAGAAGGTACTAGCTGGATAGTTCTGGATATCGAGCTTGATACCGATGGCTTGAAGGTTCGACTGCAAAATCAGTTCATCCGCTTCACGCCATGGTTTACCTGTCGTAGTTGAATAGCGGAACTCTAGTTTCTGACCATTCTTTGTACGAATACCATCGCTGCCTTTTACCCAACCAGCCTGATCCAGTGCCGCATTTGCAGCAGCAGGATCAAATTTGGGACAAGGAGCATCAGGTTGGTAGCCAGGAATAAGCGACTTACCATGATCGGTACAAAGAGGAGTTGCTTGACCTAAACGTGCTGTTTTGATGAGCGCATCATGGTCAATTGCCATTGCTATAGCTTTACGCACCTCAACATTTTTACCAAGAATTGGGTTCTGGAAATTAAAAATTGACACTTCGTAGTTTGAAGCGTTAGGGTTCACGGCCAGCTTATAGTTTGTCAAACCCTTATACGAGTTCGTCTTGCTTACATCAAGAAACCAGGACGATGTAATAGATCCGGCCTGAAGATTCTTGAAAATAGTGTTTTCGCTAGCAACGACATTAAACACTATCTTATCAAGATAAGGAAGGCCTTGAGAAGCAAGGTAGTAGTTATCATTGCGCACGACGGTGTAGTGATCGCCTGGTTTGCTCTCACTCATTTTGAAAGGGCCACTAGCAACTTGCGGATTCAAGTTATCCGAGGACTTCAAGATAGATGCGGGATCAACGCTTGCAAAATGATGTTTCGGCATAGGAGCACTCTTTCCATCCGTCCATAATGAGACAAATGGCGCGAAAGGCTGCTTCAAATGAAAGGTGATCGAGAGTTTATCTGACGACACATCTGTCGATGTCACCAGATCATAGCCGAGTGTATTAGCTGCACCAAACTTGGGGTTATTCCAGAGCTTAATTGTGAAGTCCACATCGTCAGCATTGTAGGGTTGTCCATCAGACCATTTTAAGCCCGGCTTCATCTTGAAAATATACGTCTTGAAATCAGAACTAATGCCTCCGTTTTGTAGCGTAGGCACCTCTGTTGCAGCACCAGGAATTATTTTGCCATTATAATCACCAACAAACAATGGCAAATAGATGGATTGATCCACAAGAGCCGAAAAGGTTTGCGAACTACCATTTGCAGTAAGCGAGTCAGGCTCATTTGGAATATCGTCAATCCATGTGCCGCCCTTCACGGGATTGCTGTCGCTACTATTGCCTGTAGTTGGGGTACCTGTAGCACCACAAGCACTGAGCAACAATAAAAACATCGTTAGCAAAGAGAAGCTGATCATTGAAAACCTAGGTCCAGGCTTTTTGAACATTCTGTCCTCCTCAAAAATAACTACTGATTTGGCCCAAAAACGAGTAAGTACGGTGGGATTTGCGTGGACTCCCACACGTATGGCTTTGCAACACCGTGGCAATTTGTGAAGAATGCAAAGTCGTTGGTGTTACATAAACTACGTAATTAAGTCAGCGATACCTCACAGAGTTTTTTGTTACTCTAAAATGCCTAGAATACAATGGACGTAGGAGGAACGCCCCTCCCATATCACGAGAGAGCAGTGGGAGCAAGTTCGTGTATGGGAGGACGTTCTCCTCGTGGGGGTCCGTTAACTACATTAATCTGCTAGCTCAGTTGGAATGAATAGGCTAACAATATTGTTTGATATTATGAAAGTAATAAATGGATGCTTCGGACTCGGCTTTCCCTCACCAGTATCTCTCAAGCCGTGTATTTTACCTTATACACAAGTCCTACACATGCTTGACGCGATTTAGCGGAACGGATATACTGTGAGTATTGGAATGTCGGGTAATAGCCTACTTATCCAC
>CAXTUE010000593.1:2479-3117 GCA_964247355.1 uncultured Ktedonobacteraceae bacterium
GGCGACGAAGACCGTCCGGTTTTTTATGTGTCTTTGAAGAATGTATTATGAGGAAAGCACCCAGAAGAATATGCAGGTTATGAGCAATACTAATATGACGCAGACCGTTGAAAAGCTTGTACAAAGGACCGACATTCGCAATGTTGCTATTATCGCGCACGTCGATCACGGCAAAACCACGCTTGTGGATGGGTTGCTGAAGCAAAGCCACATCTTCCGCGAGAACCAGGACATGGGCGATTTGATTATGGACTCCAATGATCAAGAGCGCGAGCGTGGCATTACCATTCTCTCAAAAAACACCGCCATCAGTTATCGCGGCGTCAAAATCAATATCATCGACACACCTGGACATGCTGACTTCGGCGGTGAGGTTGAGCGCGTTCTCAATATGGCCGACGGCTGTATTTTGCTGATCGATGCCGTTGAGGGGCCGATGCCGCAGACACGCTTTGTTTTGCAGAAGGCGTTTGAGCTGAACCTCCAACCCATCGTCGTCATCAACAAGATTGACCGGCGCGATGCCCGTATCGACCAAGTGCTGGAGTGGACACAGGACCTGTTCTTGGAACTCGCCACGACCGACGAGCATTTGAATTTCCCCGTCCTCTACGCTATTGGACGCGATGGCGTAG
This sequence comes from uncultured Ktedonobacteraceae bacterium, assembly GCA_964247355.1. Classification (GTDB taxonomy): domain Bacteria; phylum Chloroflexota; class Ktedonobacteria; order Ktedonobacterales; family Ktedonobacteraceae; genus JBBQVS01. Next base: position 3,115 of record CAXTUE010000593.1, read on the forward strand.
CAA
>CAXTUE010000594.1:0-3111 GCA_964247355.1 uncultured Ktedonobacteraceae bacterium
TCTTCGGCGGCTGGTTAGACAAGCGCACCATGAATCGTACAACCGAGCAACTTCCTCACCAAGCGAGTGCATCCCTTCCCCCAACCACTCTTGTGCGCTCACTCGGTGTGGCACCGCAGCACCCCCTTGAGATCGTGAAAGCGTTATCTGAGCATGCTCGTATCCTGGTCATGGATGAGCCAACAGCATCCCTTTCGGAGCGTGAGACTCAAAAACTCTTTGAGATCATGCGTCAACTGCGTGATCAAGGCATCGCCATTGTTTACATCTCACACCGGATGTCAGAAGTGTATGAACTGGCGGACCGTGTGACGGTGTTGCGCGATGGGCAATACGTTGGAACGCTTGAAAAGCATGAGATTAACGCAGACGAATTGATTCGTCGTATGGTGGGTCGCCCACTCCAGGATCTCTACACACATGATGTCGCTCCTGTTGGTGAGGTCGTGCTAACAGTGAAAAATCTCACTAATGGACGGGGTATTGGTCCTGCAAGCTTTTCTCTCCGACGTGGAGAGATCGTGGGAATGGCAGGCTTAATCGGTGCGGGACGCACAGAACTGGCCCGTCTCATCTTTGGTGCTGATCGCACGAGCGGAGGCGAGATAGCTCTTCATGGGCGTTCAATAGTGATTCGTCATCCCAGCGATGCCATTCGTGCGGGGATAGGATTAGTGCCGGAAAGCCGGAAGGAGCAAGGACTTTTCTTGCAAATGGCGATTCAGGAGAATATCACCATCAATGCGATGCCACGTCTTTCCGTGGCTGGTTTTCTCAATGGGCCTCGTCTGCAACGAGCTGCACAACAGCAGGTGGATGAGCTGAGTATTCGTCTCTCTTCACTTGATCAGGCCGTCATGAACCTGAGCGGCGGAAATCAGCAGAAGGTCGTCCTCGCTCGCTGGTTGACGCTCAATCCGGCAGTGCTCCTCCTTGATGAACCAACGCGTGGCGTTGATGTGGGAGCCAAAGCTGAAATCTATCGTATAATGAGTCAACTCGCCCACGCAGGAGTTGCTATCCTCATGATATCTTCTGAATTGCCAGAGATACTGGGCATGAGTGATCGCATCCTTGTCATGCGTGAAGGACACATCGTTGCCGAACTTCCTGGCCGCACAACGACTCAGGAAGAGATCATGCTACATGCTACTGACCTGGTGCATACTACATAAAGAAGGAAATAAAGAGATGAGCAGTAATGAAGTAAAAGATGTACAATCTCCCAGAGTCGCTCTTAATAAGGGAGTCTCGGCGGCTGCAAGAAATGGAGAATTTCAGAGCTTTCTGTACCAGTTCTGGCAAAGTCTCGGCATGACAGTTGTGCTGATCGTATTGTGCATCATTATGGCGTTCCTGGCACCGCACTTTCTCACCTTCCGTAACGTTATTAATGTCGCTCGTCAAGTCTCGATTAACGCTATCCTGGCCGCTGGAATGACGTTTGTCATTCTGACCGGAGGTATTGATCTTAGCGTTGGTTCTGCTCTCGCTGTTTCAGGCGTCGTCTCCGTCTGGCTGACCACCAAAAGCGGTTTACCTCCAGCACTCGCTGTACTTGCAGGTATTGCGATTGGAGCTGTGTGCGGTATGCTCAATGGTGTGCTGATTTCTAAGTTCAAACTCTCGCCCTTTATCGTGACGTTGGGAGCGTTGACCTATCTCAGAGGCTTTGCCTATGTCACGACCGGAGCTTATCCGATAATCAGCGACAGTCTAGGCTTTGGCTTTCTTGGTCAAGGTTCGGTCGGATTTTTGCCGTGGCCTGTCATCATTGCGCTGCTTATGTTTGTGCTTGGGTATATTGTTCTCAAACGTACGGTTTTTGGGCGTCGCATTTATGCCATCGGTGGGAACGAACAAGCCGCGCGTCTCAGTGGTATTAATGTTGATAGGACTCTTATTTGGGTCTACACGATCAGTGGCATCTGTGCAGGCATTGCGGGCATTATTTTCTCGGCTCGTTTACTTAGTGCTCAGCCAACGGGTGGAGATGGGTATGAACTGGATGCCATCGCAGCCGTTATCCTGGGAGGAACGAGCTTCACAGGTGGAGTTGGTTCGATTGTTGGCACGGCTATTGGCGCGTTGATTATCGGTGTCCTCAATAATGGTTTGGTGTTGATGGATGTTCCCTTTTTTTATCAATTGATTATCAAAGGAGCCGTGATTATTGTGGCCATTCTGCTTGATCGCATTCGTTCTTCACGAGTACGAACAGCATAGTTGCGTATCTGTATTATGCTCTGAGAGGTGTTGCTGCCCGTTGCTTCTGTGCTTTCGGGCAACCTCGTCTAGCCCTCTCTAGAAAATGACTCCGCCGCTTGATCCTTTTCTCGCCTAGCTCCAGAAGACTCGATCTTTCAAGCGTCTCGTTGCCATCGTGATCTTGTCATCTCTGCTTCTATTTTTCACATTGCTCGTGACACTCGCTCTTCATAGTTTGTGAGACAGCTTCAGGACAGCTTCACTCTCCCTCGACGCCACCTCATAAGCATGAGCAGAGATATGGGAGCCAGTTGCTGGTCAAAAAACAGTTGGCTTTTCGGCTCTTAAGTGGTAATATTTGTTAGTAACAAATTTGGCACCATGACTCCTTTTATGGTAACTAAAACACCAGGATAAGATTAGCTTCTTCATTGATAATACTAAAAACAAACTGAAAGAACGTTCTCATAAGAGAATAAGAGAAGTCTACATAATTTTAGGAGGCAAGTAAGTAGTGCAGAGCCAAACGAGCATGCTTGTAGGAACAACACTTGGAACATGTGTCTTAGAGAGACTTATTGGTACTGGTGGTATGGGAATGGTCTTTCTTGCACAACAGGGACGTCATAGACGAGAAGTTGCTGTAAAGATATTGCGAACACACATGGGGTTGCCGGAGGAAGAACGCCGGCAGTTTCTTGCACGTTTTCGACGCGAGGCCGATGTTGTAGCACAACTCGATCACATCAATATTCTCTCTATCTATGAATATAGAGAGCAGGATGACCTTGCCTACCTCGTGATGCCCTATCTTGCGGGGGGTAGTCTTAGCGATCTGCTCAAGTCGCTTGGCACACTTTCCCCGCAAGAAACGCTCACCTATATGGAGCAAATTGCTGCCGC